>NZ_JBHZAV010000287.1:0-8225 GCF_042754445.1 Embleya sp. NPDC059213 | reverse complement strand
GGGGCTCCGGTTGGTGGGGGCCGCCGGAGAGCCGACCGGGTCGGCGGCGGGCCGTTTCGGCATCGAGGCCGACGGCGGCGAGCAGGCGCAGTGCCTCGTTCCGGGCCGGCGTGCGGGCGAACCCGACGAGGCCGCGCAGAGGGCGGGCGACGGCGCCGACCGCCCGGTGGGCGGGGTTGAGTTCGTCGCGCGGATCCTGCCCGACGTATTGCATGCGCCGCAGTTCGGCGCGCGAGCGGGCGGCGGCGGATCCGGCGAGCGGACGCGGGTCCGAACCCAGGTGGAGGCTGCCGGCGCGAGGGGGATGGAGCCCGGCCAGGGCGCGCAGCAGGGTGCTCTTGCCGCTGCCGGAAGGTCCGAGCAGGGCGATGAACTCACCGGCATGCACCCGGAGTCGGGCACGGCTGAGGAGCAGGGCGGCAGCCGAGTCCGAGTGGGTGAGTTCGAGGTCGCGCGCGGCCAGGACCACGGGCGCCGTGGACACCTGGGCGCGGGGTGGCCCGGTGCGGGATGGCCCGGTGCGCCGGGTGGTCGGGCCGGGACGGTCGAACCGCAGGACGGTGTCGGCGAGTTCGGCGATCAGCTCCGGGTCGTGGGTGGCCGTCACGGTCACCCGGGAGCGGTCGCGGTGTCGTGCCCGAATGAGGTCCGTGACGCGATCGGCCGTGGCCCGGTCGAGGCTCGCGGTGGGCTCGTCCAGGAACACCAGGTCCGGATCCGCGATCAACGCCACCGCCAGTGCGGCCCGTTGCGCCTGGCCGCCCGACAGCGCGCGAGGTCGGCGCTCGGTGCACTCGGCATCCAGTCCGAGCCGATCCAACAGTTCGGCGGCCTGCGCGCGGGCGACGCGGCGGGCGACGCCCCGGTCGACGGCGGCCTCGGCGACCTGGTCGAGGATCGCTCGACGGGGGTCGAGTGCGCCGTGCGGATCCTGGCCGAGCAGGCCGACGTGGCGCAGCCGCCAGACCCGGCCCCGATGCGCGGTCGGGCGGGCCGCGCCGCGCCAGGTCACCGTGCCGGCGGTACTGCGCAGCCCGGCCGGGAGCGGGCCGAGCAGGGCGCGCAGGGCCGTGGTCTTGCCGGAGCCGGACGGGCCGACCAGGGCGAGTACGCCGCCGGCCGGGGCGTGTGCGGTGAACCCGTCCAGGACCGGGCGACCGGCGGCGTCCACGACCCGGAGGCCGGCCGCCCGCAGCCCCTCGCCGATGGCGATCGGGCGTGTCGTGGGTCCCGGGGCGCTCATCGAGGGCCCGATCCGGTGCTTGCCCGCGCGACCGTGTGGGCGGCGCCGGCCACGGCGAGCGCCACGGCGGTCAGCAGCACGGCGGGGGCGGCCAAGGCGGCGGGGTTCAGGGCCGCGCCGGGCAGGTTCTCGCGCAACATCACCGCCCAGTCCCCCGTCGCCGGCACGTCGGCGGCCAACCCCAACACGCCGAGCGCGCACAAGAGTTGCAGCGCGGTGACGAAGCGCAGCCCGAAGTCGGCCGCGAGCAGCCCGGACATCGACGGCAGCACCTCGCGGACCAGGATCGCCGCCGGCCGCTCGCCCCGCAGCCGAGCCGCTCGCACGTATCCGCAGGCCGACGTGCGGGTCGCGGCATCGGCCACGATCCGGGCGGTGAGCGGTGCCCCGGACACGACGGTCGCGGCGACCACCGCTCCGGTGCCGGGGAGTACGGCCGCCAACAGCAGCGCGGGCAGCAGCGCCGGCACCGCGATCAGCAGATCGGCGACGAGGTCGACGGCGTACCCGACGCCCGGCCGCGCCCCTGCGGCAATCAGTCCGGCCGATGTCCCGACCAGGCACGTGCACGCGGCCGCCAAGGCGGCGACCATGAGCAGTCGGCGCCCGCCGGCCATCAGCCGGGAGAGCACATCGCGGCCCAGCACGTCGGTACCCAGCAGGTGTTCGCCGCCCGCCGGGGTCCACGGCACGCCGACGGGCGCGCCCGGGTCGTAGGGGGTCGCCGCGGGCCCGACGACCACGAACGCGACGAGCAGGCACCCGGCGGCGATCGGCAACAACGCCCACGAGCACGGCACTTGCCGGGACGCTCGGCGGCCGACGGCCCTCACCGGGCCTCCCGCCGCGCGATCGGGTCGGCGATCAGGTCGGCGATCAGCAGGATGCCCAGGACGACGATCGCCGAGCCGACGGCGAGCGCGTGCACGACGGGGGTGTCCCGGGTGGCGACGGCGGTGACCAGGAGTTCGCCCGCGCCGGCGTAGCCGAAGGTGCTCTCCGCCAGGGCGGTTCCGGCGGTCGTGGCCGATACCGCGACGGCGAGCACCCGCAGCGCGGGCACGGCGAGCGCGGGCGCGACGTGTCGGCGCAGGATGCGGCCGGCTGGTACACCGCGCAGGCGCGCATCGACGGCGTGCGGAGTCGACAGGGCGTCGGCGACGGCGCCGGCGAGCAGCGCGGTGCCGAACGCGGCGGTGGGCAGCGCGATGGTGAGTACGGGCAGGATCAGAATGCGGGGCTCCGTCAGGGGGTTGCCGCCGGGTGGCAGCAACGACACGGGTGGCAGCAGGGCGAGGCCGCCGGCGAACAGTGCGGTCAGCCCGGCGGCCACCACCGGTTGGGGGACGGCCGCGAGCGCGGTGGCGACGCCGGACGGGCCGGTGTGCGGGCGGCGCACGGCCCGGCGTCCGGCCAACAGGCAGCCGATCAGGCACATCAGCGCGGCGCCGGCGAGCGCGAGTCCGGCCGACACCAGCGTCGCGGGCAGTCGTTCGCCGATCACGGCGTACACCGGGCGGCCGGTGAGCAGCGAGTGTCCGCCGTCCCGGCCGGCCAGGTCCGCGATCGAGTGCAGCCAGCGCAGCCACAGGGGGTCGGTCAGACCGCGTTGGGCGCGTAGTTCGTCCAGTCCGGCGGAGCCGACCCGCCCGCCGCCCAGCGTGTCCGCGGCATCGCCCGGGAGGGCATCGCAGGCGGCGAACACCGTTGCGGAGACGGCCGAGAGCAGGACGGCCACGCGCAGCACGGCGGCAAGCGGCGCGAGCGGCGACCGTGGCCCCCACCGGCGGGGGCGCCGCTCGGGCGGACCGGCGACCGCCGGCCGCGACGGGCGGGTCACGATCACCGGTTCACCGGTCCAGCCAGACCGTGTCCAGGAGGAACCGACCGAAGCCGGGAGCGGTGGGCATCCCGTGCACGGCTGCGGAGGTGAGGTCGAGCCCGTCCCCCAGACCCCAGACGAGATAGCCGCCCTCCGCCCACAGTTCCTTCTGGAGCGTGCCCAGCCGGGTCTGCCGGACCGCGTCGTCCCGGTTGCCCATCGCCTCGCGGAAGCCGGCGTCCCAGCCGGGTCGGCGCCAGGCACTCTCGTTGCCGGGCGAGGTCGACAACAGCGTGACGCGGGCGACGTCGGTGAACGGGATGCCGCCGAAGTAGCCGGTGTAGAAGTCGGCGGTACCCCAGACGGCGCTGAAGTAGGTGTCGGGCGGCTCGTTGCGGACGGTGACCTGCACGCCGATCTCGGCGAGTTGGCGGGCGTACAGGGTCGCGGCGGTATCCATGCCCGGATAGGAGGTGGTGGTACGCAGGGTCACCCGTAGTCCGTCCGGATGTCCGGCCTCGGCGAGCAGTTGCCTGGCTCGGGCCAAGTCCCGGGGCCGCTGGGCCAGATCCTTGGGGTACGAGGGGTCGTACGGGGTCGGCAGGTCGTTGCCGATGCCGCCGAAGCCGAGGAAGACGGTGTCCACCAGGGCCTTGCGGTCGGCGGCGAGCTTGAACGCCTCGCGCACCCGGGGGTCGTCGAAGGGTGCCCGGTCCAGGCGCATGACGAACGGGTAGGCGGTGACGCCGGTCCGGCGCACCACCCGGGCACCGGTCCCGGCGGTCTTCGCGGCGGCGGGGCCGACGCTGCCGGCCGCGTCGACCTGTCCGGAGGTGACGGCCGCCGCGCGCGCCTGGGGGTCGGCGACGGCTCGGATCTGTATCCGGTCCGGGTGCGGACTCGGGCCCCACCACCGGGTGTTGCGGCTCAGCGTCGTGGTCTGCGTGTCGGCCGCATCCAGCCGGAAGGGGCCGGATCCTGGGGCCGGCCGGGCGAAGTCGGTGGTGCCGTCGGGCACCACGAAGGTGACGGATTCGAGCGCCTCGGGGACCAGGGCGTCCGGTGTGCGGCTGACCAGGTTCACCGTGTGTTCGTCGGCGGCGGTGGAGGCTTGCGTGTCGAACTGGGCGAGTCTGCCGTAGTTTTCGGCCGCCTTGCTCTGGATGCGGCGCAGCGAGAACAGCACGTCCGCGGCCCGGACCGGGCGCCCGTCGGTGAACCGCGCGTCGGTGCGCAGGTGCAACGTCCACCGAGTCGCCGACGGGTCGGCGTCCCAGGACGCGGCGAGCCGGGGCGCGGCGCGGCCGTTCGGGCCGGGCACGGTCAGCACGTCGTACATCAACGCGAAGCGTTGTACGTCGGACTCGTTGGCGAGCCCGCCGTGTGGGTCGTTGCTCGCCGTGGCCGGGCTGCCGGCGAGGGCGTAGCGCAGTGTGCCGCCGGCGCGCGGTGCGCCGACGGGATCTGCGGCTTCGGGGGCGGGCGGGTCGGACCGGGTGGAGCAGGCGGCCAGGAGACAGGCCGCGCCGGCGAGGTGGACGAGGGTACGAGCGGCGCGGCGTGGGCCGGCCGGCCGGGAGCGGGCGGTGCGCATGGGGTCCTCTGGTTCGGAACGGGATCGGAAACATGGCTGCGTACGAACGCGGGTGCGTACAAAGGTGCACGCGCGAACCGGAACGGAGCCGGACGAGATCGGGCGGGCGCGGGAAGAGCGCAGCCTCAGTCCTTCGTGCGCCCCCCGGCGGCGCCGGGTTCGACCGCCGTCGGCAGGTCGCGCAGCGCCCGGTCCACGAGCGCGACGATGTGGCCGAGGGCGGGCTCGCGCAGCAGGGCGTAGTGGTGGGCGTCGACGTCGACACAACTCGGTGGTGTGCTCAGGAAGGGCGTCCAGCCCAGGTCGGCACCGCCCGGAACGTCGTCCACGCCCATACCCGTTCCGCTGTTGCGCGGGGATCGTCGCGCGGCGCGCACGATGAGCGTGTCGGTACCGGCGTCCTTCAGCGGGTGGGCGGTGTGGCTGCCCAGCAGGCGCAGGTGGCGGGTGAAGACCTCGATGCGCTCGGCTGCGGTGTCCCGGACCCCGAGCAGGCCGGCCGCGCGCAGTCGGCGGGTGGCCTCGGGAATGCGCTCGGCGGGCGGTAGGGCGGCGAAGTCCGGGGCGGTGTCGAGGCCGAGGTCGAGGTCGAGGAACGCTTCGAGCGAGGAGAGATAGCGCAGGACCGGTTCGGTGTCCCGGGTCTGTTCGGCTTCCTCGGGGAAGGTGTGGATGTGGTCGGGCAGGTTGGAGTCGAGGAGGACGAGCAGTTCGACGCGCTCGCCGGCGTCGTGCAGCCGGCCGGCGATCTCGTGGGCGAGGATGCCACCCATCGACCAGCCGCCGAGGGCGTAGGGTCCGCGTGGTTGGCGGCACCGGATCGCCCGGAGGTGGCGCTCGACCAGCGCCTCCGGAGCGACGGGCGCCTTGGCGCCGACGAGTTGTGGGTCGGTCAGGCCGATCACCGGGCGGTCGGTGGTCAGCCGTCGGGCCAACTCGCCGTAGCACAACACGTCGCCGCCGGAGGGATGGATCAGGAACAGCGGGCGCGGATGCGCGCCGGCGCGCAACACCAGCGCCACGTCGTCGTCGCCTTCGACCGCAACGGGTGCCGTCGCCGCGACGGCGGCGACCGGTTCGTCGCCCCACGCCGTCGGATCGTCCGCGAGTCGGCGCACCGCCGCCACGTGGCGGGCGAACGCCGTGTCCACGTCGGCCGGTTCGAGGAGGTCCTCGGCGGCGTCCCATTGCAGCAGCAGGGCGCCGCCCTGCTCGAACGCCTGATGATCCAGCCACACCTGCGGCGTCTGGCTCACCCCGTGTACCGGGGTGCCGATCCAGTCCAGGTCGTGGCCGCCGTCGAGCACGTCGGCCAGGCCCAACGCGCTGGTGAACACGACGGGGGCGGTGTGCAACCGTCCGGTGCGGGCGGACTGTTCGGCCAGCACGTCCAGGGCGCCGAAGTCGCGGTGGTCCAGGTCCGCGAACAACCGGCGCTGTGTCGCCTCGGCCCGATCGGCGAACGGCGGCGGCGGCGTGGGGTGTCGGCTCTCGTGCAGCATGAGCGTGGTGAAGTCGCCGACCACCCGGTCCACATCGCGGTGGATCGTGGGCCGGTCGAACAGGGTGAGGTTGACGCAGAACCGGTCGCTTCCGGACCAGTGGGCGAGGGTGTCGGTGTAGGCGGCCAGGAGTACGGCGGTGGGTGTGAGTCCTCGGCGGGCCGCCGCGGCGCGCAGTCGGTGCCAGGTCTCGGGGGCCAGCCGGGCGGCGCGGCGCATGAACCGGGGCGGTTGCCCGGTCGTCGTCTCGGTCCGGTGCCCGAGCGCGGGCGGTCCCGGGAGGTCGGCGAGCCGAGCCCGCCAGAATTCGCCGGCGGCGTCGAACGAGGGACCGCTGCGCCGGCTTTCCAGGGCAGCCGCACAGGTGGCGAAGTCGATTGCCGGTAGCGGTAGTTGCTCGTCCGGATGGTCGTGGAAGTGTTTGATCTCGCGGTCCACCAGCAGGTAGCTCGCGGTGTCGCAGACCAGGACGTCGAATCCGGTGAACAGTCGGATCACGCCGTCGGGCAGCCGGGCGGCGGTCACGTCGAACAGCGGCCAGCGGTCGGGGCGTGGTGCGCGATGGGAGAGCCGTGCACGCAACTCGGCCAGTTTGCCGTCTCGTTCCGCCTCGTCCAGGTGGGTGAGATCGTGCACGCGGATGCGGTATCGGGGCACCCGGTCCAGGATGCGGTTGCGGCCCTCGGGGGTGATCACGGCGCGCAACATCGAGTGCCGGGCGATCACCCGGTTCAGCGCTTCCTGGTAGCGCCGCACGTCCAGGTCGGGACAGTGGTGTTCGAGGAAGAAGTGGCACGCGGTCCCGCCGTGCCGATATCCCCCGCCGCCGCCGACCCAGTAGGCGTGCTGAACCCGGGTGAGCGGAAAGTCGCGCACCGCGGCCGACGCCCGGGGGCGAGGCGGCGGGAGATCGGCGGGCACGGGAGACGCGTCCGACGGGGGCGACTCGGGGGGCGTCGCGCCACCCGATGGCATCGGGGTGCGGTCGAGGAGGCGGGCCAGGCCGGCGGCGGTCGGGTGATCGAGGAGATCGGCCAGGCGCAGGCGTACGTCGAACGTGTCGTGTACCCGGGCGAGCATGCGGGTGGCGAGCAGCGAGTGTCCGCCGAGCGCGAAGAAGTCCGCGTCCGGGTCCGGGACGGTGAAGCCGAGCAGGTCGGTCCAGATCGCCGCGATGGTGTGTGCTCGCGGATCCGCCCGGCGGCCGGACTCGGGCACACCCGGTGACGAATCCGCGGGCGCGGACGCCGGCACGATCGGCGGCGTGGCATCGTGTCGCAGCCGGGCGGCCAGGTCGGCCGGGGAGACGGCGACCACGGCCGGAGCCGTGTCGTCGGCCGCTGCGGCAAGCAGCAGGTCCAGGGCGCGGGTGCCCTCCTCGGCGCCGAGGGAGTGGGTGGCGGCGACGACACGTTCGCGGCCCGCGGGTCCGACCCGCCAGCCGTCCCAGGCGACACCGAGCCAGGTGGTGTGCGCGTCGGTGTGTCGGGCGGCGGTCGCCTCCAGTGCGCGGTTGGCGGCGGCGTACGGGCCCAGGCCCAGGCCGCCCACCGCGGCGGTGGCGGAGGACATCACCACGACGGTCGGCGGGCGCAATGCCTCGGGGAGGTCGCCGATGGCGGTGTGCAGGGCGTCGGCGGCGCCGACCTTGGCCCGTACGTGGGCGGTGATCGTCGCAAGGTCGCTCGCCCGCAGCGGTGCGATTCCGGCGGACGCGACGACACCGGCGGCGTGCACGACGAGTCGGGGCCGACCGTGTCGTCGGCCGACATCGTGCAGGAGCCGGTGAACGGCAGCCGAGTCCGTGGCATCACAGACGACGATCTCGACCCCGTGCCCACGCCCCCGCAGCCGCTCGACCCAGGCCCGACGGTCCCGCACGTTGCCCTCGAACACGGCGCCCGGTCCCGAGTCGGCGTCCGCCGGGTCGGGTATCCCGGTGCGGGAGGTGAGGACCACGCGGGCCCGGTGGGTGTGGGCGAGGTGTTCGGCGAGGGTGAAGCCGACGTCACCCAGGCCGCCGAGGTCGGCGTCGAGGTCGAGGAACCGGACAAGGGCCTGGCC
>NZ_JBHZAV010000286.1:0-8333 GCF_042754445.1 Embleya sp. NPDC059213 | reverse complement strand
TCGCCCGCTCCCGGAACAGCGCCCACACCAACGCACCCACCCCCGTCGCCCCCTGAACCGACGCCCCCACCAACTGCCCCGCATCCGGACCGTCCGACAACCACAACAACGGCGTCGAGACGATCACCACCACCCCGACCACCACAACCGCCATCTTCCACACCTGCGACACACCCCACCCCCGAACCACCACAGCCACAGCCACCGTCACAGCCACCGCCACCGTCACGACCGGCCCAACGAACCGCCCCCGGCGCCCACTTCCCAGAACTACCAGACAAACCGACCCATCATGCCGCAACGACCCCATCCGGCACGTGTCCCCATCCCGTCACCCTCGCCCCGCTCCCCGCGACCGCGCCCCAAGCGAACCGCCCTCACCCTGCCCCCTGTTGCAACAGCGCGCCCGCTCCAGATTCGCCCGCACCATCACAATCATCGGATGCCCCGCGCTCAGTACCCGCTCGCAATCTTCCAGGGCACGCTCGAACAACGGAACCGCACGGGCCGGGTCACCCACCGAACGGTACGTGTACGCAAGGTTGTTGCGGGAAGTGAGCGTGTGCGGGTGGTCGTCACCCAACACCCGCTCACAGTCCTCCAGGCAGCGCTCGAACAGCGGAACGGCTCGGCCCGGATCACCCGCCCTCCGATACGCGCCCGCGAGATGGCTGAGGGAGATCAGCGTGTCCGGGTGGTCACCGCCCAACATCCGTTCCCGGTCGCGCAGGGTCCGTTCGTACAGCGGGACGGCGCGGGCCAGGTCCCCCAGCGACTGGTAGACACTCGCCAGGTTGTTTCGGTACACCGACGTGTCGGGATGGTCGGCGCCCAACACCCGCTCGGCGTCCTCCAGGATGCGCTCGAACAACGGAACCGCACGGACCGGATCCCCGACCGACTCATACGCGCCCGCGAGGTTGTTCCGAAAACCGAACGTGTCGGGATGGTCGGCGCCCAACACCCGCTCGGCGTCCTCCAGGATGCGCTCGAACAACGGAACCGCACGAACCGGATCCCCCATCGATCGGTACGCGTCGGCAAGGTTGTTCCGGGAGTTCAACGTCTCCGGATGATCACGGCCCAAGATGCGTTCGCGGTCCTTCAGGGTGCGCTCGTACAGGGGTACCGCCCGAGCCGGGTCCCCCACCGACTGATACGTGTAGGCGAGATTGCTGCGGTAGCTCAAGGTCCTCGGGTGGTCGCCGCCCAACACCCGCTCCGCGACTTCCACGGTCTGTTCGTGCAGCGCCAGCGCGCGGGCCAGGGCGCCCGTCTCCCGGTACCCGTGCGCAAGGTTGTTGCGGGCGATCAACGTGTCGGGATGATCACCACCCAACACCCGCTCGGCGTCCCCCAGTACGCGCTCGAACAACGGAACCGCACGGGACAGATCCCCCACCGACTCGTACGCGCTCGCAAGATTGCTCCGGAAACCCAACGTCTCGGGATGGTCGCGACCCAGGATCCGCTCGGCGTCCCCCAGCACTCGCTCGAACAACACGACCGCACGGGACGGATCACCCATCGACTGGTACACGTACGCGAGGTTGTTGCGCGACGACAACGTCTTCTGGTGGTCGGCGCCCAACATTCGCTCCCGGTCGCGCAGGGCCCGTTCGTACAGCGGCACCGCGTGGGCCGGATGGCCCACCGACTCGTAGGCGCCCGCAAGATTGCTCCGGTAGGTCGATGTGTCGGGATGGTCGGCGCCCAACACCCGCTCGGCGTCCCTCAACGCGCGCTCGAGCAGCGGGACCGCACGGGACAGGTCACCCACCGACTGGTACACGATCGCAAGATTGTTGCGGGCTGCCACTGTCGCGGGGTGGTCGGTGCCCAACACGCGCTCTCGGGCGGTGAGGATCCGTTGCACGGCCGGGGCAGCGGCAGCCGGCGCGCCCTGTTCCTGTCGGTAGACGGCCGCGCGGTCGAGGACACGGGTGGTGTCGACGGTGTCCTGGTCCGGGGGGTGCGAACGCGTGAGGGCATCGGTGTGCGGGAGCAGGGCCCGGCAGCGGGGCCAGTTCGCGGGCAGGTCGACGGCTCCGGGGAAGCCGGCCGCGAGCAGGGTGGTGGCACGGTCGCGGGCGTCGTCGACGGCTTCCGGCCGGCGGTGCGGGTCGTCCGGGTCGGGGGTGCGGGCGAGGGCTTGGAGGAGACGGTGCACGCTCAGGGTGCCGTCCTGGTTGTCGGTGATCATGCTGTAGGCGACGAGTCGGCCGATGGCGGCGGCGAGTCGGGGTGGTTCGGCGAGGGAGCGGAGGAGGTCGCGGGGGATGTGGTCGGGGGCGTACCAGGCCAGGATGCGCAGCAGGTCGCCGGCAAGCGGGGTGTCGGTGAGGCGGTCGAGGGTCAGGTGCCAGATCCGGGCGATGGTTCGAGCCGAGTCGCCACCCTCGCTGGTGGCGGCGAACATCGTGGCGGGCCACTTGGCCAGCATGTCGAGGTAGGCGCCGGGGGTGGTGCCGGTCTCGGCGCAGTACGCGGCGGCCTGTTCGACGGCCAGCGCCAGGTGCCCCAGTTCCGTGCACACCGCGTCGGCGTGGTCGGTGGCGCGTGAGCCGTGATGGGTGAGGATCCGGGTGAACAGGTCGACGGCATCGGCGGGTTCGAGGGTGTCCAGCCGGATCGTGGTGGCGTGGTGATGCCAGCCGGTCGCGCGGCGGGTGGTGATCAGCACCCGGCCGCCCGGCGCGCGGTCCAGAAGCGGACGGATGTGGGCGGGGTTCTCGACGTTGTCGAGTACGAGCAGCCACCCATCGTGATCGGCGAGCCACCGTACCGCGCGTTCGATCTGCAACTCGGCGGGTAGTGCTGCCAGTCCGGGTTGCAGAGCCCGCGCCAGCGCGGCAAGTCCCGTATCGACGGCGGTCGCGTTGTCGGCGGTGATCCACCACCGCACCGGCTCGCGCCGTCCCGCCGCCCAGCGCGCGGCGAGCGCCGACTTGCCGACGCCGCCCAGGCCGTGCATCGCGCGAACGACGACCTCGCCCGTACGGGCAAACGCGCGCTCCAACGCCGTGAGTTCGCTCTCGCGGCCGACGAAGAGATCCGTCCGGGGGATATTCGACACGCCTTGCGCGGCAGTGGCAGCGCCGTCGGGGATCGGCGCGTACGCCCCTGCGGGCAGGGCGTGTTCGGCGTACACCGCCACCGAGCCGACCACATCACGGCCCGCCGCGATCGACCCCTGAACGGCGGAAGTGACCGGTCCCGACGCCGCTCCCGACTCCGAAACCGGCCCCGGACCCGGCGTCGGACCGGTTCGGTTCGGGCCCCCTCGTCCCCGGTGCCCGTCCGTCACGGGCCGTGTTGCGCCGTTGCGCCGTCGATGTCCCCGCCGGCGGCGATCGACCCGCCGGTCGCGGAGATGCCCGGGCCGGCCGCCGGCGATGTACCCGGGCCCGCTGCGCCCCCGGGCGCGGTGTCACGCGCCTGCGCGTTGCGTACGCTTCCGCGCGCCGCCACCGACCCGTCCCGCGCCTGCACGGACTCCACGGCCGGACCGGGCGGCGCCGTCATCGCCAACTGCCGCAGCGCAACACCCAGCGCCGCGAGCGCGAGCACCGAACCGATCACGCCCGCCACCTGACTCGACCGCTCCAGATCCGCAGCCGACACCCACACCACCAACCCGACCGCCACCACGACGCCGACGCCGGCCGTCCCCCACCAAAACGCCTTCATCACACCATCCTCCACCTCCTCCCAAGATCACGTCAGCCATTCCACACACCCCCTCCCACCCCGACGACACGGCAACCGGGGTCAACCGGCGACGCGACGGAGGACGGCGGCGACGGCGAAGGTGGCGGCGAAGGCGACGGCCCTCTTGAACGGTTAACGCATCTGCGTTAACGTCCGACGCATGGAGAGTCCGGTTACCGCGACCCGGTTGCGCTTGATGGTGACGGCGGAGCGTTTGTTCGCCGTGCAGGGGATCAACGCGGTCTCGGCACGCGAGATCGCCGTGGCGGCCGGACAGCGCAACACCAATGCGGTGAAGTACCACTTCGGTCCGCAACAGGCGCTCGTCGACGCGATCTTCGAGTACCGCATGTCCCGGATCGACGCACGCCGAACCGGGCTCATCGACACCTACGACCGAGCCGGACGCGCCACCGACCCATACGCCCTGGCCGAGGCGTTCGTGCTGCCGCTCGCCGAGCTGATGGACGAGTTGCGGGCCGGCGAGGACGGGGCGAGTCACTACCTGCGGTTCTGTGTACAGGCTGCGTACGCCGTCCACCCCGACGTGGCCACGCCCGGCCCCGAGGGCCTCGGGACAACCCCGTGGGCCACCGGGTTGAAACTGCTCAACGACCGCGCACTCGCGCTGTCCGAGGGCGCGCCGACTCCCCGGGTGGCCCGCCGCCGCTGGGAACACTTCGCCGGATTCGCCATGCACGCGCTCGCCGAACGCGAACTGCGCCTGGAATGCGACCCCGCCCACAAGCCCGACCCGACCGACCTCTACGTCGCCGAGCTCGTCGACGCCGGCGCGGCCATGCTGACCGGCCCCAGCCGCCCCTCGACCCTGGCCCTGGCCCCGGCCGGCCGCTGAACCCCGGGGAACCGGCCGCCCGACCGGCGGCCATGCCGTCTTGCGCCGAACCGAACCGTCCCCGTCCCCACGCGCAACGTTCCTGCCGTCGCCCCGACATCGCCGCCCGGTCCGTCCCGAAACCGGAACCGGAACCGCAACACCATCGTCCCGCCCCGCCAACTGGCCGCGAACTCCCGTACGCCGTAGGTCGGTTGGACCCCAACCCAGGACGGCCAACCGCAGCGAACGCCGAAGTGCCGTCGCCGCACTCGACTGACACACCATCACCACGCCCGACCGAAGCCAGAAGCTCAACCCACCACCACCCACCACCCGGAGGAAAGGCATGACCAACACCACCCCCACCCGCCCCGTCTTCGACAACGGCGTCTCCGCCGTCCCGGTGCGCGAACTCAGCCCCACCGGCGACTTCGCCCCCAGCGCGCCATACGAGCTGTTCGCCCTCGCACCCTGCACCCCGACCATCGGCGCGGAGGTCTCCGGCGTCGACCTCGCCCGGCCGCTGAGCCCCGAACTGCACACCGAGTTGCACCGCGCGCTGCTGGAGTGGAAGGTGCTCTTCTTCCGCGACCAGCAGTTGACCGCAATCGAGCACCGCAACTTCGCGAGCCACTGGGGTACCCCCGAGGTGCACCCGTTCCTGCCCAAGGCCGACGGGACTCCCGAGGTGGTGCGGTTCACCCGCGGTGCGGACTCCCCGACGGTGGAGAACGTATGGCACTCGGACGCGTCGTTCGAGACGACGCCGCCGATGGGTTCGGTACTGCGCGCCGTGCACATTCCGCAGGTGGGCGGCGACACGTTGTGGTCCGACATGGGCGCGGCATACGACGGATTGACCGCCGCGACGAAGGAGCGCCTGGTCGGATTGCGGGCCGTACACGACTTCACCAAAAGCTTCGGCACCCGCCTCAACGCGGAGGAACTGGCGCGCAAACAAAGCGAGTTCCCCGCCATCGCACACCCGGTCGTGCGCACCCACCCGGAAACCGGACGCCGACTCCTCTACGTGAACCGGATCTTCACCGACCACATCGAGGGCATGCCCGAGGACGAGAGCCGCGAACTGCTGACCTTCCTGTACGACCAGGCCCGGCACCCCGAGTACCAATGCCGCCTGCGCTGGCGCCCGAACACCGTCGCGTTCTGGGACAACCGGGCGACCCAGCACTATGCGAGCGGCGACTACTACCCGCACCGACGCGTCATGGAACGCGTCACCATCCTGGGCGACCGCCCGCACTGACCCTCGCGCCGACCCCCCGCGCCGCCCCCGCTTGGCCTCCGGCACGGGCTCAATCGGCCGACTGCCGAAAGCTCAAGCACACGATCCGAGTGGTGGGCTCGACCCGAACGCCCTGGGCGCCCCAATATCGGGCGTGCCCCTCCCGCCAGTGCTCGACGTCCCGAAATCCCTCGCCCTCACTGTCCACGAACTCCCACTCCACCTCGCCGAACGGTCGGATCTCCACCTTCGTGACGACGATGTCGACCAACCGGCCCCCGGCGTTGTCGACCACGACCAGCCGTTCACCGACGTGCTCCAACTCCTCGCCCTCGGTCCGGTAGTCGTCGAGCAGTCCCGCGGTCCCGGTCTTCTTCCCCGCCAGGACAAGAGCGTTGAGGTCGTCCCGAAACCGCCCCGGCGTGCCGAGTTCCAGCACCCGCAGTCCATCGATGCGTGGCCACATGGTGGCTCAGAGTAGGGCATCTCGGCACGTCCGGCGGGGTGGCGGCGGTTCGGCGGGTCGGCCGTGGGGCGAGGAGATCGACCGGCTGCCCACCGACCCGTGGTTGCGCGTACACGTCAAGGCCGGCGGCACCATCGAGCGCATCGCCCCGCCTCCATGACGGTCAGCGCCTCCCCCGCCCAATGGCACCAATGGACCGGCGTCCCCTTCGACCACGACGGCGACATCGAGGTCCCGGGCGCCCTCGTCCCGGTCCACTGCAACCTCACCCACGACCACGCCGTCTACGTCGAACCCAACGTCTGCGTCCGACACACCACTTCCACACCCACCACCTGAGCACCCGCCCTGCCCGCAGTGCCCACCGTGCCGCCTTCCACCGAGCCGCCAGTGACAGCCCGGCTACAACCGGTCCGCTAAGGTCATCGGATCTACGTTCGATTGAGCACTTGGGGGGCGGCCTCATGGCCGAGGCACCTGACAGTGGCGGCGGCGGCTTCGAGGTCACCACGGACCATTTGCGAAAGACCGTGGACCCGTTGATCGCGACGCTCCAAGTGGCGGATCGCATCTGGAAGGACGACGGTCGGATCGCCGCAGGGGTCGAGCGCTGTGGCTCGGATCCGGTGACCAACGGCGTGCGGCGCTTCGTCCACGACTGGGGCCACGCCATGGGAGTGGTGGTCAAGCAGGGATCCGCCATCGCGGCTGCCCTCCAACAGACAGTGGCCAACTACGAGTTGGCGGAGCTGCGGGCAAAGCAAGGCTTCGTGCCGGCGCCGCCCGGCGCCGCCGAGCAGATATCCCGGAGCGCGGGCATCACGCAAACGCCGAACCCGCTCGCGCCCAACCGGCCGGTGGTACCGCCCGCCGGCACGGTCCCGCCACCCACCGCGCCCGTCGCGAGGTAGGGGATCCGCTCAGGTGGGTGGCAACAGCATCCCCGACTGCCCGGTCGTCACAGACCTGATACCGGGGGATCCGAGTGTCCTCGAAGTGCTCGCCGAATCCTTTGCGTTGTACTCCTCCTCGTCCGCCGAATCGGCCGCTCGGATGCGACCGCTGGCCAAGGTGGAGGAGTGGGGAGGACCTGCGGCAAAGGGCTTTGTCGGCCAGATGGAGGATCTGCCCAAGACCATGGACAAGGCGGTCCGCCACTTCACCGACGCGGCGAACGCCCTGCGTGGCTATGCGGGCGCGTTGCGACAGGCGCAAGCCGACGTCGCGGCGCGGGTGATCCCCGAGGCCAACGCGGCGCGGGCCTGGTCAGCGCAGTGGCAGGTCGATCGTGCAGCGGCGGCGAACGGCGCCGTGGGCTTGTCGCTGCCTGACAAGGATCTGGGCCGGGAACGCCTGAAGGACGCCGAGGACGAACTCGGGCGCATTCGTGGACGGCTCAAGGACGCACAGCACGAGTTCACCGAGCGCATCGACAAGGGCATCCAAGCCGCACCGTCCGGTGGCGACCCGGTCAGTACCGCGCTCGCCGGCTTCGGCGGCGGTGCCAAGGACAGTGTCCTGGGGCTGGTGCAAACAGCCGCCATGTTGAATCCGGGCCGGGCGTACGCCGAACCCGGTGCCTACCTGACGGATCTTCAGCAGATCGCATCGAGCTACGGAAAAGCGTTCACCGACCCGCTGGATTTCGCGAAGGGCGCGCTCAACTGGGACGAATGGCGCAAGGATCCGGCGCGGGCGCTCGGACTCACCGCGCCTGACCTCCTAGTGGCGGCGCTCACCGGAGGCGGCAGCAAGGCGGCGACGATCGCCAAGGTCGCCGAACCGGACGCACCGAACCCGATCGACTTGAGCAAGAAGGATCGTCCGAAGAACACCCGCGAGGACTGCGGGGATCCCGTCGACCCGGTCACCGGCGAGGTGTCGTTGCCGCAGGTCGATCTACGGCTCGACGGTGCGCTCCCGCTCGTACTCGGCCGGGAACACCGGTCGGCCTACCGGCACGGTCGACACTTCGGCGTGTCCTGGGCGTCTTTCCTGGACCAGCACGTGGAATTCGACGGGGAGGGCGTCGTCTTCCGCTCCGCCGACGGGGCGATCCTGCACTACCCGAT
>NZ_JBHZAV010000285.1:0-8353 GCF_042754445.1 Embleya sp. NPDC059213 | reverse complement strand
GCTACCGGGTCAGTGGTGACCCTGCTCGGTGAGCCGCTTGCGGGACGCCTCGACCTCGGCCTCGGCCTCGTCGCGGCCGACCCAGTTGGCACCCTCGACCGACTTGCCCGGCTCCAGGTCCTTGTAGACCTCGAAGAAGTGCTGGATCTCCAGCCGGTCGAACTCCGAGACGTGGTGGATGTCACGCAGGTGCTCCACGCGCGGGTCCGTGGCCGGCACGCACAGGACCTTGTCGTCGCCGCCGGCCTCGTCCGTCATCCGGAACATGCCGATCGCGCGGCATCGGACCTGGACGCCCGGGAAGGTCGGCTCGTCCAGCAGCACCAGCGCGTCCAGCGGGTCACCGTCCTCACCGAGGGTGTCCTCGATGAAGCCGTAGTCCGCCGGGTAGCGCGTCGACGTGAACAACATCCGGTCGAGCCGGATGCGGCCCGTCTCGTGGTCCACCTCGTACTTGTTGCGCGATCCCCGGGGGATCTCGATGGTGACGTCGAACTCCAAGGCTCCTCCATAGTGCTGCGCCGGGACCGTTGCCGGGACCGTTAGGGTCGTTCTGTCCGCGAGGCCGAACCCGGCACAGGTCCCGGACAGAACCTGATCTGATCTCAGTGTCTCGCATGGCCGGTGGTCCGGCGGAAGGGGATGGTCTCGCGTGGCCGGCACAAGGAGCAAAGCGATCGCCGCAGTCCTGGCGGCGATCGTGCTGGCCGTGCTCACCACGCTGGTGCACGAGTCGTGGAAGGGTGAGCCCCTGGCGGCCCGCGCCGACCCGACGGGCGGCCGGGTCGCGAGCGCGCAGCCGGTGCTCGCGCCGGTTTCCGGCAATGCCACCGGCGCCGTGCCGACCGAGGCCGGCATCCGGGCCGCGCTGGATCCGTTGGCCAAGGCGACCGCGCTCGGCGCCCCGCCCGCGATGGCCGTCGTCGACGCGCTGACCGGCAAGGCGCTGTACGGCGCCAACCAGGACCGCGCGGCAACTCCCGCGTCCACCACGAAGATCACCACGGCGGTGGCCGCGCTCACCGCGCCCGGCCCGAACCACCGGATCGCCACCCGGGTGGTGCCCGGCGGCACGCCCGGCACCATCGTGCTGGTCGGCGGCGGCGACCCGACGCTGACCGCGCTCGACGGCAACCAGTACAACAGCGCCTTCCGGCCCGCCCGACTGTCCGACCTGGCCGAGTCGACCGCGACCGCGCTCAAGGCGACCGGCACCACCCAGGTCAAGCTCCAGTACGACACCACCCTGTACACCGGCCCGGCCCTGCACGCGATCGGCGTCAACGAGAACATCGCCCCCGTCGTGTCGCTGATGGTCGACGAGGGTCGGGTGGACCCGACGGTGGTCGGCAAGGAGAGCAACCGGGTGTCGTCGCCGGGCATCGACGCCGCGAAGAAGTTCGCCGCGATGCTCAAGACGGCGGGCATCACCGTCGACGGCACGCCCGCCGCGGGCACCGCGCCCGCCGGCGGCGCGCCCGCACTCGCCTCGGTCCAGTCCCCGCCGTTGTCCGCGATGGTCGAGCAGATGTTGACGGTCAGCGACAACGACCTGGCCGAAGCCCTGCTGCGGCAGGTCGCGATCGCCAACGGACAACCCGCGAGCTTCCAGGGCGGCACCGTCGCGGCGAGCAAGGTCCTGGAGGGTCTGGGCGTCACCTACGGGGCGTCCAACCTCAAGGACGGCAGCGGCCTGGACAAGGAGGACCGGCTCACCCCGCAGACGCTCGTGCAGACCCTCGCGGTGGCCGCGTCCGAACCCCACCCCGAACTGCGCTGGGCCCTCACCGGCCTGCCGATCGCGGGCTTCACCGGCACCCTGGCCGAGCGGTACGGCCCGAACAGCAGCGCCGCCGACGCGGCCGGCGTGGTCCGGGCCAAGACCGGCTCGTTGACCGGCGTCAGCACGCTGGCCGGCCTGGTCCGGGACCGGGACGGGCGACTGCTCGCGTTCGCGATCCTGGCCGACCGCTTCACCGGCGATCCCGACCCGGCCCGCGCGGCGATCGACCGGATGGCCGCCGCCCTGGCCGACTGCGGCTGCGGCACCGGCTGACCCGGCCGACCCGGCACAAAACCCGCTCCCGACCAAGTCACAGCCCCCGGTTCCTCTTTCGGGGCCGCGCCGAGCACGTAACGTGGCCGTATGACGAGCGGCAACGGTGCGGACATGATCGATTGGGACCTGGCCGTGGCGACGGCGAACCGGCTCGTGCGGCCGGGACCCGACGTCGGACGGGACGAGGCGCGGGCGGTCGTGGCGGAGCTGCGCGCGCACGCCAAGACGTCCGAGGGACACGTACGAGCGTTCACGGGACTCGATTCGGGCGACAACGACACCCCGGTTCTTGTGGTGGACCGACCGGGCTGGGCCCGGGCCAACGTGCAGGGCTTCCGGCACGTGTTGCGACCACTCCTGGACAAGGTCGAACAGCGCCGCGAGAGCGTGCCGGGCGGTGCCGCGCTGGGCACCGTGGGCGGCAAGGTGACCGGCCTGGAGCTGGGCACCCTGCTCGCGTTCCTGTCCTCGCGCGTGCTCGGCCAGTACGAGACTTTCGCGCCGCAGGCCCCGGGCGCGAGCGGGCGTGGCCCCGGGCGCCTGCTCCTGGTCGCGCCCAACATCGTCCAGGTCGAGCGCGAGCTGGGCGTGGACCCGCACGACTTCCGGTTGTGGGTGTGCCTGCACGAGGAGACCCACCGGACCCAGTTCACCGCCGTGCCGTGGTTGCGCGACCACCTGGAACAGGAGATCCACGGCTTCCTCGGGGAGACCGAGGTCGACCCCTCCGCGGTGCTCGGCCGGCTGCGCGAGGCGGTCTCCACGTTCGCGGGTGCGCGCCGCGCCGGCACCGAGGGCGACACGGACGGCGGCTCGCTGGTCGAACTCGTCCAGACGCCCGAGCAGCGCGAGATCCTGGGCCGGATCACCGCGGTGATGTCGCTCCTGGAGGGACACGCCGACTTCGTGATGGACGGAGTCGGCCCGCAGGTCATCCCGACCGTGACGGAGATCCGGGAGAAGTTCGCCGAGCGGCGCGCCCAGGGCACCGGGCGGCTCGACCAGGCGCTGCGCAAGCTGCTCGGCATGGACGCGAAGCTGCGCCAGTACCGCGACGGCGAGCGGTTCGTGCGCGAGGTGGTCGGCCGGGTCGGTATGGAGGGCTTCAACCGGGTGTGGACCTCGCCGAACACGCTGCCCACCAAGGCCGAGGTGGCCGAGCCGGGCCGCTGGGTGGACCGGGTGCACGGCAAGGCGGGCGCCGCCGGGGCGCCGACCGAGGGCCCCGCCGACCCCGGGTGAGAGTCGGCGCCCGACACCCGACGCGGCGCCGGTACGCGCCGCGCCGGGCCCGCGCCGGCCCGCCCCGTCCTCATCCGGGCGACATCCGGTGGTGTCTGCGGCCCGGGGCGCTTCGGGTGACGTAGCGTGGGCGAACCAACTCTCTTCGGCATTCCTCGCGGCGGCCGCGACCTCCGCGAACCGGCCGAACCGGACGTGCAAGGAGGTGTCGTCGAGCCGTGGGACCCCATCCCGCCGTGGCCGCCACCAGGCTGGCCGTCCGCAAGACCCTGCGCGAGCTGCAACCGGGTGACCTGGTCCTGGTGGCCTGCAGTGGTGGTGCGGACTCGTTGGCGCTCGCAGCGGCCACCGCGTTCGAGGCCCCGCGGGCGGGTCTGCGTGCCGGAGCCATCACCGTCGACCACGGTCTCCAGGCGGGCTCCACCCGTCGTGCGGTGGATCTCGTCGCCCGACTGCGCGACCTGGGCCTGCGTCCGGTCGAGGCGCTCGGCGTCACCGTCGGCACCCGCGGCGGCCCCGAAGGCGCCGCGCGGCTGGCCCGATACACCGCCCTGGACACCGCCGCGCGGACGCACGGCGCCGCGCTGGTGCTGCTCGGGCACACCCTGGAGGACCAGGCCGAGACCGTGCTGCTCGGGCTCGCCCGAGGCTCCGGCGCGCGCTCGCTGGCCGGCATGCCGCCGCTGACCGGGCACTACCAGCGCCCGTTCCTGGAGCTGGGCCGCGACATCACCCGGCAGGCGTGCGTCGCGCAAGACCTGCTGCCCTGGGAGGACCCGCACAACGCCGACCCCGCCTACACCAGGGCACGGGTGCGGCACGAGGTGCTCCCGGTGCTGGAGAAGGCGCTCGGCCCCGGAGTGTCCGAGGCGCTGGCCCGCACCGCGCGCCTGTTCCGCGACGACGCCGAGGCGCTCGACCAGTGGGCCGACCGCGCCCAGGCGGACGTCACGCACGACGACGGCGAACTGGAGGTCGCCGGGCTGGCCGAGTTGCCCGCCGCGGTCCGCCGTCGGGTATTGCGCCGCACGGCCGTCGGCGCGGGCAGCCCCTCCGGGGCACTGTTCGCCCGACACGTGGAGGCGGTGGAGAAGCTGGTCATCTCGTGGCACGGCCAGGGGCCCATCCACCTGCCCGGGGGCGTCGAGATACGCAGACGGTGTGGCAGGCTTCTCTTTCACCGGCCGGCTCAATCCTGACCGGTGACCGCGGGGCTCAGTCGAAAACTTCGTAGTAAGGCATGTGGTGGACGAGAAGGACATGGGCGCCGACCTCGAAAGGGTCCTCGTCACGCAGGAGGAGATCGAGGCGAAGCTCGTCGAGCTCGCCGAACGGATCGACGAGGACTACCGGGGCCAGGACCTGCTCCTGGTCGGCGTGCTCAAGGGCGCCGTCATGGTCATGGCCGACCTCGCCCGAGCCGTGCACTCGCCGGTCAAGATGGACTGGATGGCGGTGTCCTCCTACGGCTCCGGCACCAAGTCCTCGGGCGTCGTGCGCATCCTCAAGGACCTCGACGCGGACATCGCCGGTCGGCACGTGCTGGTCGTCGAGGACATCATCGACTCGGGCCTGACCCTGTCGTGGATGCTCGCCAACCTCACCTCGCGAGGTCCCGCCTCGCTGGAGGTGTGCGCGTTCTTCCGCAAGCCGGAGGCCGCCAAGGTCGACATCCCGGTCAAGTACGTGGGCTTCGACATCCCCAACGAGTTCGTGGTGGGTTACGGCCTCGACTACGCCGAGCGCTACCGCAACCTGCCGTTCGTGGGCACTCTGGCCGAGCATGTATACGGTGGTTCGAAGCCGACCTGACCCGCTCGGACGCATGGATCACGGCTTCGGGTTTGCGCGATCGAGATCCTGTAACAGCATCCGGGAACAAGGGGAACGTTTCCCCTCGTTGGAGGGTGCGTCGGGGGTCGATTCACGAAGGCGCGCAAGGTGAGTGAACGCGCGGCGCGTTGACGTGCGGATGCCCGGTGTACCGTCTAACGCAGTGACATCCGATCAGCACGGGCGACCGTGCCGGGCGATACCGGACAGGCAACGTACCCGGGCGCCATAAGGCGTCCGGGTCAAAAGTCGGCAGGAGGGACGGGGCGTCTGCTGCCCCGCATCGATGGACGTCAAGCGCTATTTCCGCGGGCCGGTCATGTGGATCGCGCTGGCCGTCATTGCTGTGATCCTCCTGATGCAGCTCGTCTCCTCTTCGAGCGGCTTCAAGGGTGTCGACACCGGCAAGGCGATCCAGGCGATCCAAAACGACCAGGTCAAGTCAGCCAAGCTCATCGGCGGTAACGACCAGTCACTCGAACTCACCCTGATCGACGGGGTGAAGGTCGACAAGCACAACAAGATCAAGACTTCGTACATCGACGAGCAGGGCGTGGAGATCCAGCGCCTGCTCCAGTCCAAGTACGAGCAGGGCAAGATCCAGGACTCCTACACGGTCAAGCTCAGCAAGCAGAGCACGATCGTCAGCATCCTGTTCTCCCTGCTGCCGTTCGTGCTCATCGTCGTGGTCTTCCTGTTCCTGATGAATCAGATGCAGGGCGGCGGCTCCCGGGTCATGAACTTCGGGAAGTCCAAGGCCAAG
Organism: Embleya sp. NPDC059213; assembly: GCF_042754445.1. Lineage (NCBI taxonomy): Bacteria > Bacillati > Actinomycetota > Actinomycetes > Kitasatosporales > Streptomycetaceae > Embleya > Embleya sp. NPDC059213. Next base: position 2,456 of record NZ_JBHZAV010000285.1, on the reverse strand, counting down.
CTGATCTCCAAGGACACGCCGAAGACGACCTTCGCCGACGTGGCCGGTGCGGACGAGGCGGTCGAGGAACTCCACGAGATCAAGGAGTTCCTCCAGGAGCCCGCCAAGTTCCAGGCGGTCGGCGCGAAGATCCCCAAGGGTGTGCTGCTGTACGGCCCGCCCGGAACCGGCAAGACCCTGCTCGCCCGCGCGGTCGCGGGTGAGGCCGGCGTGCCGTTCTACTCGATCTCCGGTTCCGACTTCGTCGAGATGTTCGTCGGTGTCGGCGCCTCCCGAGTGCGCGACCTGTTCGAGCAGGCCAAGGCCAACGCGCCGGCGATCGTCTTCGTCGACGAGATCGACGCGGTCGGCCGACACCGCGGCGCGGGCATGGGCGGCGGTCACGACGAACGCGAGCAGACCCTCAACCAGCTCCTGGTCGAGATGGACGGCTTCGACGTCAAGGGCGGCGTGATCCTGATCGCCGCCACCAACCGGCCCGACATCCTGGACCCCGCGCTGCTGCGCCCGGGCCGCTTCGACCGGCAGATCGCGGTCGACCGTCCCGACATGCAGGGCCGCTGGGACATCCTCAAGGTGCACGCCAAGGGCAAGCCGGTCACCGACGACATCGACCTCAAGGCGGTCGCTCGGCGCACCCCCGGGTTCACCGGTGCCGACCTGGCGAACGTGCTCAACGAGGCCGCGTTGCTGACCGCCCGCGCGGACGCCAAGCTGATCGACGCGCAGTCGATGGACGAGGCGATCGATCGGGTCGTGGCCGGGCCGCAGAAGCGCACCCGGATCATGAGCGACAAGGAAAAGAAGATCACCGCGTACCACGAGGGCGGCCACGCCCTGGTGGCCCACGCGCTGCCGAACACCGACCCGGTGCACAAGATCACGATCCTGTCCCGCGGTCGCGCGCTCGGCTACACGATGGTCCTGCCCGAAGAGGACAAGTACTCCACCACGCGCAACGAGATGCTCGACCAGCTCGCCTACATGATGGGCGGGCGCGCGGCGGAGGAGCTGGTCTTCCACGACCCGACCACGGGCGCCTCGAACGACATCGAGAAGGCCACCGGTCTGGCCCGCTCGATGGTCACCCAGTACGGGATGACCGAGCGGCTGGGTGCGATCAAGTTCGGCAACGACGGTGCCGAGCCCTTCCTGGGTCGTGAAATGGGTCACCAGCGCGACTACTCCGAAGAGGTCGCGGCTATCGTCGACGAAGAGGTCAAGAGGTTCATCGAGACCGCCCACAACGAAGCGTGGGAGATTCTCGTCGAGAACCGTGACGTGCTGGACAACCTGGTGCTGGAGCTGCTGGAGAAGGAGACCCTGGACAAGGCCCAGGTCGCCGAGATCTTCGCTCCGGTCACCAAGCGCCCGGCTCGTCCCGCGTGGACGGGTTCCAGCCGGCGTCAGCCGTCCAGCCGTCCCCCCGTGATGACGCCCCGCGAGCTCACACTCTCCGGCGGCGGCAGCGAGAATGGAATTCTCAACGGTGGCTCGACCTCTGCGACGGGCACCACGACGGGGTCCGGTGGGGCGGTAGCGCACCCCGAGCCGCCGTCCGATTCTCCGGAGAACTGAACGTGACGATCGACCCGGTCACCTTCGACGGTCGTACCGTGGGTGAGTTCGACCAGGATCGCGCCGAGCGCGCGGTTCGGGAGCTGTTGCTCGCGGTCGGGGAGAACCCCGACCGCGAGGGTCTCAAGGACACCCCGGCTCGTGTGGCCAGGTCGTACCAGGAGATCTTCGCGGGACTGCGGCAGGAGCCCGAGGACGTACTCACCACGACCTTCGACCTCGGCCACGACGAGATGGTCCTGGTCAAGGACATCGAGGTCTACAGCACGTGCGAGCACCACCTCGTGACTTTTCACGGGGTGGCGCACGTGGGGTACATCCCGTCGGAGGACGGTCAGATCACCGGCCTCTCCAAGCTCGCGCGCCTGGTGGACGTCTACGCCAAGCGTCCGCAGGTGCAGGAGCGGCTGACCACCCAGATCGCCGACGCGCTGGTGAACATCCTGCGCCCGCGCGGGGTGATCGTGGTGGTCGAGTGCGAGCACCTGTGCATGACCATGCGCGGCATACGGAAGCCGGGTGCGCGCACCCTCACCTCCGCCGTGCGCGGGCAGTTGCTGAACGCGGCCACGCGGGCCGAGGCGATGAGCCTGATCCTGAGCCGGTAGCGGTCGCACGGCGCACGGTCGCGGGTCGGTGGGGACACCGGCGACAAGTCGCGACGCAGTACTCGGGGGTTGGGGCGGGGACGCCCCCCCGCCACCCCACAACAATAACCAACAAACAAACACCCACGCCCGCCCCACGACGCCACGCCACAAAAAAAAAAAAAAAAACCACACGTTCGATACGAAACGACCCCCACACGGCACCAGGACACCCAAGCACCAGATCGCCCCCGGCGCCACGGTCAACACCAACGCCGCCACCACCCCCAC
>NZ_JBHZAV010000284.1:0-8361 GCF_042754445.1 Embleya sp. NPDC059213 | reverse complement strand
GAACAGGACGGCGAGAAGATCGGCAACGGACACTCGGAATCATCACGAGCCGCCAAGATCCACATCTCGTGTTTCACCAAACTCGCGACAGAGCCTAGATACTCCCCGCAGGCGGCCATTTATCGGCCCACTGATGGCCACGATCTTCCCCACATATGGCCAGATACCTCCCCGGACCTGGACGGATATGCCGGTCGGCGAGGTTGACCGGTGTGAAGAACAGCAGGGAGATCATGGAAATCCTCGAGGCATACGACCTCACGGGGGTGCCCCTATGGGTTTCGTCAAGGGAAATCGGGCTGCGTTCGGGGTGGGAGCCGGGCAACATGGCGAGGTGCCCGATCTGCTGTGGGATGACGTGAAGTGCTTCTTCGACCCCGACCTGATGGGATCCCTTCCGGACATGCGTGTCCCCGACGCCTCGGTGGAGGACTGGCAGGCGGTCCTTGATCTTGTCGAGGCGAGAGGCTGGAAGTGCAGGTACTCCGAAGGCGAGACGGTGCTGCCGGTGCCCCGGGCGAAGGCCGTGTTGTCCCGCCCGCGTGGCGCCGAGTGTCCGAACCTGCGGGTCTGGCCGGCGGCCGGTGTGTTGGCGATCTTCCGTTTCCGCGACCACGACGAAATCGACTTCGACGTCGACCTGCGGGAGTTGCAGGGCCAGGAGCGACTCGATGCGTTCTGCGGATTCCTGCGGGAGATCGGGCGGGGTTTGGGCAAGCCCGTGCTGATGGACCCGGAGGGCGACCACGGCCATGCGGTGCTCGGATTCGAGGTCGAGGCCGACCGGGTCGTCCTCCTGATCGAGCCGCCGCTCAGGTGACCGCCGCGGGCCGGGGTTCGTAGAAGGTGCCGTCTCTGAGCATGGCGAAGAGGACGTCGGCTCTTCGGCGGGCGAGGCAGAGGAGGGCTTGCGTGTGGTGTTTCCCCTGGGCCGTCTTCTTGTCGTAGTAGGCCCGGGAGGCGGGGTCGTTCAGTGCGGCGAACGCGGAGAGGAAGAACGCGCGTTTGAGCTGCTTGTTTCCTCTGTGGGACGGTTGTTCGCCGCGGATCGAGGAGCCGGAGCTGCGGGTTGCCGGGGCGAGGCCGGCGTAGGCGGCGAGGTGGGCGGCGGAGGGGGAAGCGGCTGCCGTCGCCGACGTCGATGAGGATCCTGGCTCCGGTCCTGACGCCGATGCCGGGCATCGAGGCATCCGATCGGTCCATGGCGTCAAGCCGAGACCGGCAGTGGGGTGGGAAAGGCGGTGTTCTCGTTGTAGTGCTGGCGTGTCACGAGGCGGTGGTGGAGCCGGCCGAGGAGCCGGTTGAAGAGGTTGCGCAAGGCGGCCGTGTGCCGGTCCCCGATAGTTCGGCGGCGGTCGTAGTGGCCGCGAGCTTCGCGGGAACCGGTCGGCGCGGCGAAGGACCAGACATAGCCGAGTGCGGCCAATCGCTGGTTCTTCACCTTGCGGTGGTGGACGATCAAGCTCTTGCCGGAGGCTCTGGTGATGGGTGCAGAGCCTGCGTATGCCTTGAGCGCCCGGCCGTCGGCGAACCGGGACCGGTCGTCGCCGATCTCGGCGAGGATGCGGGCTCCGGTGAGGTCACCCAGGCCGGGGAAGCCGGTGACGATCTCCGCGTCCTCGTGTTCGGTGAACCTCTCGGCGCATGCGGCGGCGAGGTCGTCGTCGAACCCGACGATCATCTCCGGCTCGGCGACGGCCTCGTCGGCGGGTTCGATCGCGCGCAGGGTGTGCGGCAGGGCGCGGGCGGCGTCGGCGATGACGAACGCGTCGCGGGCGTCGGTCTTGGCCTCGCCGGGGTAGAGGTCGGCGATCCGCCGCATCGTCAGCCCGGGCAGGTAGGCGACCTTGCAGCCCTCGTCCCGCGCGACCGCGAGCGGGAGGGCACCGATGGAGGCGGGCTGGTCGACGACCACCAGCACGGTGCCGTGCTTGGCCTTGAGCTTGGCGAACAGCTCGCGGAGTTTGGGCTCGCTGTTGGGCAGGCGCTTGTCGAAGGCCTTCGTCCCGGCCGGGGTGACGGCGGTGGCGTGGTGTTCGCCCCTGCCGACATCCAGGCCGAGGAAGACGCCGATGTCGCCGGTCTCGATCACATGCGTCCTTCGCTGGTTCCCGCCCGGCCGTCCCACGGCACCGATCGCCACATCCACATTACGAAGAGCCTCCCGGCCTGCGGACAGGTCGGTGGTCATGCCCCTGACTTGTTGAATCGTCCCCAGATGCTCGGTCTGCAGCCGTAGCGTCCAGGGTGACGGTCGGCACTGGCTCGTATAGCTCCTTGCCGCTCTCGGGCCGGCTCTTGATTAGCGTGCCGCCGCCGGCCGTCATCCGCGCGGTGTGGCTCGACAGAGGCATGAATGCGTAACCGCTACTTCAAGTCAGGGTGCCCACCGCACACTTCTGCCGCTTCGAGCTCCGGGTCAGGGTTGCACGTGATCACCATCGGGATCGACCCCCACAAGTCCTCTCACACCGCCGTGGCCGTCGACGGCGCGGGCCACAAGGTCGCCCAGCGGCGCTTCGTCGTCAACACGGGCACCTTCGGCCGGCTGACACGCTGGTGCGAGCAGTGGCCCGAGCGCCGCTTCGCAGTAGAGGGCGCCGGCGGCCTGGGCCGAACCCTCTCCCAGCAACTGGCCGCCGCCGGCGAGAACGTCGTGGACGTCCCCTCGACCCTGTCGGCCCGGGCGCGGCTCCTCGCCACCGGTGGAGATCGCAAGACCGACCCCGCCGACGCGCTGCATGTCGCCCAGGTCGCCCTCTTCCGCACCGACCTTCGCAAGGTCGCCCCGGAAGACCAGTCCACGATCCTGCGATTGCTGACGGAGCGCCACAACGATCTGGTCAACGAACGCACCCGTACGATCAACCGCCTCCACGCCGTCCTTCGCGACCTGTTGCCCGGCGGCGCCCCGACCAGGCCCCCGCAACAGCACCGGCACATCCCCTCCACCCCGCCGCCGCGCTCGTCCTCCTCGGCCTCGACGCGTGGGCCGAACGCGCGCCCGGCAGTCCTGGCCTTTTTCGCGATCGACGCCGACATCGCAGGCCCACCTCGCAGGCCTCCGAGCCGGTCTGCTTCTCGGTCGGGTGTCAGTACTGCCGGACGATCATGTGCTCTCGGCCTCGGATTCGTCACGGCGACGTGGTGCGACGACAAGCCCGATCGCGAGCAGGACGGCGGCGACAGCCAGGATCGCGACGGTGGCGTCCGACGAGCCGGACATCATGATGAGCAGCCAGCCGAACGCGGCGGCGCCTATCGAGCCACCGAGTTGTCGGGCGAGGGTGAGTGTGGCCATCGCGGAGCCGAAATGCGCGGGCGGGGCGGAGGTGATGCCGAGCAGCGTGTACGCCTGCATCAGCAGACCCAGGGCGGCACCGGACAGCGCCAGGCCCACAAGCGCGATCCCCAGCACGAGAGCACTCGGCCAGGTGCTCCCGAGAGGGAGGATCGAGAGCAGGCCCAGGCCCACCACACCCAGCATCAGACCGAGCCGTCCCCAGGGCACGATGCGAGGGAACTTCCGCGCGACGACCGAGAAGGTTGCGGTGATGACGAGTTGGCCGGCGGTGAGGGCGACCAGCAGGGTCGAGACGGTCGACATGTCGTACCCGGTACCGGCGTTCACGGCCAGAGGAACGAAGGTGAACGTTCCGAACAGCGCGGCTCCACCGATCCCGGTGACGATGATGGACCGGGACAATCCTCGCGAGGCGAAGATCGCGGGAGGGACGAGCGGGTCCGCGGCTCGCCGCTCGCGTCCGACGAACGCGATGGTCGCGAGGACGGAGAGGGCCAGAAGCGCCGCCGAGGGGACGACGGAGCCGGCGATCGCCTCGAACGATCCCAGCACGACGATGCCGGAGGTCGCCACGAGCATGAGCACCGCTCCGGCCAGGTCGAAGCCACGCAGGCTGGTCGTGCCGGACCTGCCCGGCAGACCGCGGCACCCGATCACGAGGGCGAGGACGCAGACGGGCAGGTTGACCAGGAAGATCGCCGGCCAGCCGGCCCACGCGGAGAGGTACCCGCCGACGGGAGGCCCGGCCAGTGCCGCGATCGCGGTGACCGCGGTGAGCCACACCTGCCGGCGGATCAGCTCGGTCTTGTCGAACAGCATGCCCAGGGTGCTCACCGCCGTCACGATGAGCCCGGCCCCGCCGATGCCCTGCACGGCGCGAGCCGCGACAAGCAGCGGCATCGAGGGTGCCAGAGCACATGCCAGGGAACCGGCGGCGAAGACCAGCACCGAGCCGACGAACACCGCGCGCCGGCCGAGGATGTCGCCCAGCTTGCCTGCGATCGGCGTCGTGACCGTGACGGCGAGCAGATACGCGGCGGTCACCCCCGCGATCGCCGGTCCGGCGTCCAGGTCGTCGCCGATCCCCGGAAGAGCCGCCACCACGATGTTCGTGTCGAGCTGGGCGAGCAGCATCCCGAGCAGCAGTGCGAAGAACGCCAGTTCGACACGCGCCGGAACTGCCCGGCGGTTGCCTGACCTTGGTGGCGTCTCGGTTTTCATCACCCCTCCAGATCTATGCGATACGCATACACTACATGTACATGCGTATCGCATAGACTGTTCCGCGTGGACACGAAGACACCGGAGCCCGCAGAACGTCCCGGGGCGGGACACGCGCTGTTCCGCGTAGTGCGGTACTGGTCACGTCGGTGGACCGGCACAGGTCGGGGCATCGACGCCGAGCGCGGACGCGACGTGATGGTCACCGAGGCCGTCGCCGCCCGCCAAGGCGACGAGGGCGCCACGGTCAATGCGGTCGCCGACGAACTGGGCATCGACCAGTCCGGCGCGAGCCGGTTCCTTACCCAGGCGGTCGAACGCGGCTACCTCCGCAAGGTCGCCTCGCCCACCGATGCGAGGCAACGGCGACTCCTCGTCACCGACAAGGGAGCAAAGATGCTCGCCTCTGCCCACCAGTGGCAAGAATCCGTCTTCGCCGAGCTCACCGCCGACTGGTCGGCCGACGATGTGCAGCGCTTCCACGGGTATCTGCAACGCTTCCTCGCCGCCCAGCAAGAGCGCCGGTAGCCGACCGGATCCACCGCGACCGAGACGGCAGCCCGCCGCACCGACCGGATGCGCGCCGCGCGCCGCCTTCCGCCGCGGCGACGACGCGCTCTACCACGCGCTGCTGCTGTGGTACGGCACGGCGTGGACCAGGCAGCCCGCCCTCTCCAGGTCCGGACGCAGCAGGCCGGGGACGAGGTTGTTGAGACCCGACGTGGTGCCCACAGGCGTGGAGGCGTTCGAGGCGTTCCAGGACGAAGGCGTTCAGCCGCCCACGCGTGACCGAAACGGGATCACCCCGGCCCCCCCGCTCGATGCCCCAGGCCCGCGCGACAGACGATCCTGGACGTACCCCAACTCGTGCACATGGGGTGAACGTTGCGTCCAAGGGGTTCGACGATCGGCAGGCAGCGCGCCCGTGGCACGTCTACGGTCGAGACATGCGCTCCGTCGTGCAGGCCTGGATCGACACCATCTCCCCGGACACTCGATGGTCCCGGGTGGCTGGCACCCCCGCGTTCGAGGAGTTGCGTGCCGCCATCGCCCGTGCCGCCCACCCGACAGGCGCGCGGATCTCTACGACGGGCAGGCGTTGCCGTCGCAGGACATCCTCCTGAAGGTCGTCGGCCTGTCGGAAGTGGCCACTCTGGCTGCGACGGGGGCGGCCGTGCCCGTCGACGAGATCGCCGCCCATCTTGGGCATCTCTGCGCGGCTCCCACGCCCCAGGCACAGGATCGGATTCTTCCGGACGCGGACCTGGCGGCCGGAACGGACGTGCCGATCGGCCCCTACACGCTGCGGACACTCACCGCCGAACAACTGCGCCGTGTACATCCGCTGCCTTTCCTGCGTCCTCGCACACTGAATCCCGGGGAGTCGGACGGATCCGCGTTTCTGGTTCTCCCTCGTCCCAATCGTCGCCTGGGACGCGCTGGGTTGAGGTTGTCCTTGGACATCCGACCGGTGCTCGAGCACGTCAAAGCGCTCGCCCTGCTGATGCTGTGGCGCGACGAACCCCTGCACGCAGAGGCGATCTTCCACGTCGAACCCGGCCGATGCGTCCGCATCAACGTGTTTCTGAACACCTACAACGCGAGAATCAGGACCGACCACGAAGGCAACGAGGTCGGCGAGGCCCACGATCGCGGCTACTTCAAGGTCCGGAACACCGAAATCGCAGAGTTCACAGCCTTCTGCGCACGCGTGTGGGACATGATGGACGCTGTCGCGCCAGAGGACGCACAGACCACCGAGGTCGAAGGGCGCAAGCAGCGATTCGCAGGGCAATGGACCACTTGGCCCTCGCCACAGCCGGAACCCACGGACCCGGTCACGTCGACCCTCACGAGGCCGACGAACTGCCGCTGCGCCCGCGTCATTGGCTTGGAGGCCATCCTCACCGGCGGCCGAAAGATGGAATCACGTGCCAGAGCCTGGCGACCGTGGTCGCCCTGATCGGGTTGACCATCCTCGCGGCGTCGATGCCGCTGAACGGTGCCACGGTCCACGTGATCGCGACGCCGGCGGGTGCGACGCCGTGACCGCCGTGCGCAGTACCGCCCACTCCGGTCCGCGTTCTCTGTGTGCCGCCGAACAGGCTTGTTTGGAAACCGAGTTGGGGGTGGCCGGGGGATATCGCACCCCGGCCACCCCTCACGCTCCGCCCACGCGGCCGAGCCGGTGAGGCTCTAGAACCCCAGGTCGCGCTTCTCCGTGGTCAGCTTCCCGGCGATGCTCAGATTGCCTTCGGAATCGAGGACCGCAATGACCTTCTTCGTGCTGCCGTGGTGCGTCGTGAAGTAGACCTTGGATTGCTCCTGCGAGCTGGCGAATCCCGAGTTCACCACGATCTCGATGCTGTTCGGCGAGACGACGGCCACGTCCTTCTTGGGCGACGTGGGGTAGACCCGGTTCTGTACGAGCTTGATACGGCCGTGCGTCTCGCCGTCCGGCCAGTCCGACGCGAGTCCGAGATCGATGTCAGGCATGAGGATTCCCCTCCCAGTCCCTGCGGGCCGTTTCCCCCCTCGCGGGCTTCAGCCACGTCGCCGTGTGAGGCCCGACGGGACGCGCCCGCGAACAGTGAAAGCGCGACTGAGGATGCAGTAGAAGTCCCGGACCGCGTTGAGGAGCCTAGGTCGATTGATCGAACGGAAACACCAACTATCGGAAAGATGGCTGCTTTCGATCATGCTGGCCTGATTGACGACCTTGACCATGAATTGCCGAACCTCCCGTGGTTCCGTGGCCGCCGGAACAACTGGCCGCGATCGAGCGGGCCGCCGCCGCGCTGTGCCGGGTGGCTATGACGTCTTGAGTTGGCCCCGGCGGGCGCCTTGGGTTCTAAAGGTGGTTGCAACACCTGACCCTGCGGGGTGTTGCGATGGCCAAGCCGCGGCGAACATCGAAGAAGCGCGGACCTGCTCCGTTGGCGGACAAGCGTGATCAATACCTTCGCCTCATGGCGTAAGGGATGAGCAACTCGGCGGCGTGCCGCGAGGTGGGGATCAACCGCAGGACCGGGACCCGCCGGCGGTACGGACGCAAGACGGTCGACCGTGCCGGGCACGAGCGTGTCCATGCGCCGATCACGGAGGAGCGCCGTCGCGTCGGGACCTCGGACCGGTTCCCGGCCGAGGACGTGCGTCTCGTCATCGCCGATCTGCTCCTGTCCGGGAACCCGCTGCGCGCGATCGCCCGGGACCTCGACCGGAGCCCGGCCACGATCAGCCGGGAGGTGCGACGCAACAGCGACCCACGCACCGGCGAATACCACCCCACCAGGCCCAGAGCCGGGCCGCCGTGCGCCGCGCCCGCTCGAAGAAGGGCAAGATACGGCGTGACCCGGAACTGAAGGAGTTCATCCGGCAGCGTCCGGACCGGCGGTGGAGCCCGGAGCAGATCCCCCAGGCCCCGCGCACCGCCTTCCCGGACGAGCCCGAGCGGCACCTCGCACACGAGACCCTCTACCAGGCCGTCCATCTGCCGCACCGCGGCGGCCTGGAGCGCACCCCCGGCGTCCCGCGCACCGGCCGACCCGCTCGTCGTCGACGCCGCCGGCCCTACGAGCGCGCCACCCGGTTCATCGACCCGGGCACCCTGATCGGCCATCGCCCCGAGGCGCTCAACGACCGTCGAGTGGCGGGTAGTCGGGAGGGCGACCCGATCGTCGGCAAGGGCAACCGGTCCGCGATCGGCACCCTGGTCGACCGATCCACCCGCTACGTCGAACTCCTCCACCCGCCCGGCGGCCGGGGCGCCGAGCAGGTCCGCGACGCGCTCGTCCACGCCCTCGGCGACCTCCCCGCCGAATCGGCCCGCTCGGTGA
>NZ_JBHZAV010000283.1:0-8362 GCF_042754445.1 Embleya sp. NPDC059213 | reverse complement strand
CTCGTAATCGCGCCGTTACCGACCCTGTTCGTCCCCCACCTGTACGCCCACCGCCTCGGCGGTGGCCTTCCGCGCGTCGCGGGTCGCACCGTCGTGCGGCCGTCCATCGGCCGAATATCCGCCAGGGAAACGTCGGATGAACCCTGCTTCCGGTCCCTGTCGCGGTTCCTGACATCCAGTCAGGATCGACTCCGGACAACCGGAGGGCCGGTTGGCCACAGTGGGCAACGCGGGGGGAAACAGACGTGCCCACCGTGTCCGCATGCGTCAGGGGGACAGGGTGGGGATCCGCGTTCGCTTGGGCCTGGTCGGCGTGGTGCTGCTCGCACTCCTGGCGGGCTTCCTGTCGCCATGGCCCGGCCCGAGCGACGCCGCCGCAGCGGACAAGTCGTTGGCCGGACCGCAGCCGGCCGGGCCGACTTCGGCCGTGCCGACCGAGCCGCCACCCGCGCCGGCGGCGAGAGTGGACGCCAAGCCGGGCGACGCCCTGTACGAGGCCCGGCAACGCGTCGCGAAGACCATCGCCGAACGGCAGGCGCCGGCCCGCCCGACACCGACCGCGCTCGATCCGGCCATGCGAGCCGTCAACGAAACTCTGGTCCGGCAGGGCCGCACGCCCGAGGAGCCGACCGCCGAACACCCCGAGATCGACCTGCCGAAGCGGGTGACCGAGGGTCCTCGACTGGAGCAACTCCCGCACGCGGAGGGCCGATCCGCCCACGACCCCCCGGCACCGGATTCGAACCGGCAGCCCGGACCGCAGGATGCCCCCGGGCCGGTGCGCTCCGGTCCGGCCTCGGCGCCGCCGGACGCCCAGTACGGGGTCTGGTACTCGTGGGGGAACCTCAGTGTCGTGCCCACCTATGCCCAACCCGGCTACGTGTGGGTCTCCCTCACCAACAGGTCGAACTACACGTGGTTGGCGAACTCCAGCTTCGCACTGGGCTACCACCTCTATCGAGCCGACGGGTCGCTGTACAACTACCTCGGCACCCCGACCGCGCTGACCTCGGACGTCCCGGTCGGTGCCACCACGCAGATCTACGCACGGATCGAGCGGTTGCCCGCAGGGTCGTTCAAGCTGGTCTGGGACGTGCAGGACGACGGCGTCTACTACGTCGATCGCGGCGTGCCGGCCGCCACCCCGATGCTCTTCACCCTTCCGCACCAACCGCCGTCCGCGCGGATCTACGACCCGCCCTACGACGCCACCTACGCCAGGCTCGACACCGAACTGTCCATCGGCGTCTACGGCGACGACTCGCGGCCGATCGACGTGCAGTACGAACTGTGCCCGCAGGGCGAACCGGCCAAGCCGTGCCAGGACAGCGGCTGGTTGCGGGTGGGAACACCGAACAGCGGCTTCACGGTCTACCACCGATGGCGGCCACCCGCGGCCGTGATGACCTGGAACACCACCTACCTGTGGCGGATCAGGGTCCGGGACGACAGTGCGACCACCCCGTGGAGCGAGCAGTCGCGCTACTCGACCGTCGTGCCCGCGGTCGAGGGCGCCAACCGGCTCGGCATCGACCCGGCCGCCGTGGACCCGGCCGGGGTCGGTCTGTACCGGGGCAACTACACACGCCAGGAAAAGGACATGAGCATCCCGGCGCGCGGCGGTGCGCTGGAAATCGCCCGGGTGTACAACAGCGCCAATCCCAAGCGCGGCGTATTCGGGGTGGGTTGGTCCTCGATCCTGGACATGACGTCGATCCTGGAGCCGGACGGCTTTCTGCGGGTGACCTATCCGGACGGCCGCCAGGTGCGCTACGGCCGCAACCCCGACGGTGGTTGGGTGCCGGCCTTCGGTGAGTCCGCCGGGGCGGAGGTCACCGGACAGGCGAATCTGCGCACGTCGGACGGGACCGAGTACCGGTTCGGGGTCGACGGGCGCATCACCGAGATCGTCGGAGCGAGCGGAGGCATCCACTACTTCACCTACGACACCTCGGGCCGCTTGCAATCCATCCGCGACGGTCTGGACACCTGGAGCCGAGGTCTGTACTTCGGTTGGCTCGGAGCCGACGTGACCCACGTCGCCGACAACGCGGGAGGCAGCACCTCGGACGGAGGCCGGTTCGTCAACTACAACCACGACAACGCCGGTTACCTGACCGGGGTTTGCGATGTGCGACTCGCGTGCGGCACCTACGAGTACAACGACCACGGGAGCCCGACCGCCGAGGGACGGCTGACCAAGTCGACGCGACCCGACCCGAAGAACCACACCAAGGTGTCCTATACCGGGGACTTCGTCGAGACCGTGACGTTCGCGGACGGCGCGCTGTGGCGCTACGTGCGCGGTCCGGCCGCCACGCCGGACGCCGCGTTCGTGGTCGCGGTCACCGACCCGAACCAACTCCGCACCTCCTACGCGTTCAACGCCCGTGCGTCGCTGCTGTATCGCTGGACCGGCACCGGCCCGTCGACCGAGACGAACACGAAGGTCTGGGGCTACAACGCGTACGGGCTGCCCTCGTCCACGCTCGACGAGAACGGAAACGTCACCGAGACGTATTGGACCGCCGGCCGCCCGACCGGCCACAACGCGTATCGCGACGCCAACACCATCGTCAACACGCACATCCGCAACCACCTGGGTCTGCCGGGAGATCCGCTCAACGGCCAACCCGAGATGATGCAGGACGCCAATCGCCACCAGACCACCTACGCCTACGTTCCCGCCTCCGCCGGGAGCCGGTACAGCTCCCTGGTGCAGTCCTCCACGGCCGCCGACGGCGGAATCACCCGATTCACGTACACCTGCGTGGCGCCCGAGGCGCAACCTCCCGTGGTCAACGACCCGCAGGCCCCGGCCGGCGCGGCGCAGCCGTGTGGCCTCGCCCGCACCCGTACCGATCCGGACGGTCGCACCACCCGCTACGAGTACAACCGCTTCGGCGACGTGACCCGCACGACGACACCCACCGGCCTGGTCACCGACGTCTTCCACAACCGGACCGGCCAACCCGTCGAGCAGCGCGTGGACGGCGCGGTGACCACCCTCACCTACGACGCCCTCGGCAATGTGGAGACGGTCACCGAACCGGCCGTGACGAACTCGATTTCCGGCGCGACCCACCGCAAGCGCACCACCAACAGGCGGGACGTCAACGGGAATCTGCTCGAAGTGCGGGTGGCCGACCTGACCCCGCCGGAGGCGGGAGGCGACGGCGAGCGACTGACGGTCTACACCTACGACGTGCGGGATCGCCGGACCACCGTGACCAGCGGTGGAATCTACACCGGGTCGATCGTCTACGGATACCTCGGCGAGGTGCGCACCAGCTACGACCCGGTGGGCACCCGCTACGACTTCCTCTACGACGCGCAGACCCGGCTGACCGACACCTGGCTCCGACAGTTCAGCGTCACGGGCACGGATCCCCGGGACATCCGGATCTCGGCGCGGCGCTACGACCCGGGCGGCCGGCTCAGCCAGGTGGCGGACGCGATGAGCCACTGGGTGGGGTACACCTACACGCCCGACGGACTGCGACTGACCGAAACGCTGCGCGGCTTCCAGGACCCGGTCACCAACACGACGCGGGACATCCCGCTGCGCACGTACACCTACGACGCGGCCGGAAACGTGGTCAAGGACGTGCAAGGCGCCGGAACGGCAAGCCTGGTCACCACGTCCGGCTACGACGCGGTCAACCGCAGCATCGGCACCGTCCTGGACCCGGGCGGCCTGAACCGGGTGACCACGACCGGCTACAGCAAGGCCGGCGCGGTGACCTCGACGGTGTTGTCGGACGGGTCGACCACGGCGGACACGACGCGACAGATCTACGATGCCGCCGGGCAGTTGGTCGCGACAGGCGTGCGCACCATGTGCTGCTCCGGCGAGTCGGTGACCGCGTTCAAGCGCGACCGCGCGGGTCGGCTGCTCGCCACGACCGACCCGCGCGGGGTGCCGGCGATCGGCTCCACCGACCCGCCGAACCCGGCGTTCACCACCGAGCAGGCATACGACCTGCTGGGCCGGGTCCGCGAGACCGTCGAACCGCCGGCGGCGGTCGAGGACGGCGACGGCGCGGCTCCGCGCCAGGTGCGGGCGACCACCACGATCGGCTACGACACGTTCGGCGAAGTCACCCATGAGCGGGACGCGTTGGGCCGGGTGACGGTGACCGAGTACAACGCGCAGGGCCGCCGGGTGAAGGTCACGTATCCGCAGATGACCAACCCCGACGGGTCCGTTCGCTTTCCGGTGGAGCAGTGGACCTACGACCGGGTCGGGAACCCGATTCGGCATCAGGACCGCCATGGGCGCACGACGACGATGAAGTACGACGCCCGGAACCGGATGTTCCAGCTGATCGAGCCGGCCGCTTCGGAAGGTGCCTCGCCCTACACGGTGACCTCCACGCACGACGACAACGGCAACGTGGTGGCCCGACTCGACTCGCTCGGCGCCCAGCAGTTGTGGACGTACGACGGGATGGACCGCACACGCACCGCGACCGCTCTGCAGCGGCTCCCGGGCGGTTGGGTGGACCGCTTCACCACCACCTACACCAGTGACGACCTGGGTCGGGTGCTGCGCGTGGACACACCCGGTGGGCAGTCCACGGCCTACACGTACACCGCCGACGGGCAGGTACGGACCGAGACGGTGCGCGGCCACGGGTCGACCACCCACTCCTACGACATCGCCGGTCGGCTGCGCACGACGGTGGATCCGGTCGGCCGGACCGTGGTCAACCTGTGGGACGTCGACGGCAAGTTGCTGGAGACGGTGGCCAAGGCGGCCGACGGCGCGCCCGCGGGCGAGAAGCACTACGAGTACGACGCGGCCGGCAACGCGACCCGGGTCGGTGGCGAGCGGGGCGGGACGCTGGGCCAGACCTTCCAAAGCAGGGAATACGACGCGAGCGGACGGGTGATCGCGCTGTCCGAGGGCGTCGACCGGGCCGCCACGCAGGTGTTGACCACTCGGTTCGGCTACGACGCGGTGGGCAACCGGACCCGGGTCACCGACGCGGCCGGGCGGGCCACGTACACCACGTACAACACGTGGAACCTGCCGAGCACCCGACGCGAGCCGGTGACGGCCGCCCACCCCGCCATCGCCGACCGGACCTGGAGCACGTCCTACGACGTGGCCGGATATCCGACCGTCGCGACCGAACCGGGCGGTGTGGTGCGGCGGTTCGAGTACGACGGACTGGGCCGCACGGTGCGCGAGAGCGGGACGGGCGCGGACAAGGCGACCGAGCGCACCTTCGGTTACGACGCGGCCGGCCGGGTGACGCACACCCGGAGCGGCACCGCGGAAACCATGTACGAGTACGACGACCGGGGGTTGATGACGCTCTCGACCGGTCACGTGGGCCAGACCCGGTACACCTACGACGGCGACGGTCGGGTCAAGTCGAGCTTCGGTCCGGCGGTGACCGACGGCGTCTCGTGGTACTACGAGAACTCGGACCTGGTCTCGGTCGGCGACACGATCTCGCAGCTCACCCGCAGGTATACGCGAGACGCGGCGGGCCGGGTCACCGGTGAGGAACAAACGCGCGGGATCCGGGAGTTGGCCACGCGCAGCTACACCTACGACGCGGCCGGTCGGGTGGACACCGACACGATGCGCAACCCTGCGGGTGGGGTCACCGCGAAGCAGACCTTCCGCTGGGACCTGGAAGGCAACCTGCTCGGTTCCACGACCGAGGGCGAGATCGCCGGAGCCAGGAACCGGGAGTACACCTACGACCAGGCCGGCCGGTTGTCGAGCGACTTCGACCCGACCGCGCAGACCGGCACGGACTACACCTGGGACGAGGTCGGCAACCGCAAGGCCGCCACCAAGTGGGAGGGCACCCGGCAATCGCATGTGGCCACCGGAGGCAGCTCGTTCGGCTACGACGAGCGCAACCGGCTGGTGCAGGCGAGCGATCCGGTCGCGGGGACCACCGACTACACGTGGGACGCGAACGGCACACTGGCGCGGACCACTCGTCGGGCGGTGGGCGTGCCGGTGTCGACCGCGGACCAGAGCTTCGACGCGTTCGGCCGATTGACGGCGGACGGGACGGCGTCCTATGAGTACGACGCGCTGGACCGATTGACCACGTCGCGCAACACGGACGCGGCCAGCCATCGGCGATTCGGCTACAACGGGTTCGACAAAGAGCCCGCCACCGACGGCCGTTGGTGGTTCACCCGCAGCGGTGACACCGTCCTGGGCGCGCGGGACGGCCCACCGGAAACCACCTTCGCGGCGCGCGAATCGACGGCGGACGCGGACCTGCCCTCGGGCGCCGCGCCGGCGTACGGCGTGTTGACCAACGCGCACCAGGACGCCATCGCGCTGATCGATCCGACGACCGGTGCGATCTCGGGGTCGCGCAGCTACGACGCGTTCGGGAAGGTGACCGCGTCGGCGGGGGCGCAGGCACCGATCGGCTTCCAGGGGTCGTGGACCGACGAGACGACGGGTCGGGTCCAGGCCCAGGCGCGGTGGTACGACCCGACGACGGGCTCGTTCGCATCGGGGGACACGGCGGCCGTGCCGATGAACGGGTCGGCGTCGACCAACCGGTACGGGTACGGCGAAGGGAACCCGACCAGTACGTGGGACCCCACCGGGCACTTCCTCAAGATCCCCGGCACGCCCAGTGCCGCCGCGCTCCGACACATGGGCTCGAAGAGCATTTCACTCGCCGGGAACGTGGTGAAATCCGCCGCCAAGCCGGTGGCGCGGGCCGGGTTGCGGGTGGCGATGCGCGGCGCGGTGCTGGCGGTCGCCTCGGTCCTCACCCCCGAAGTCCTGCTCGTGGTCGGCGCGGTGGTGCTGGTCGCGCTGGTCACCGGCGTGACGGTTTGGGTCGTGGTCAACATGGACGGCTCCACCACTCCCGTCCGGGACCCGGAACCACTGGACAAGCCCGCCGACCCACCGGCGGATCCCCAGCCGACCTGCTGCCCACCGCCTCCGCCGCCCGCCGAGCCGCCGCCGCCCCCGCCGCCGTACATCACCGGCACCGCCACGACCACGTCCCGGAAGGCATGGTCGACGGTCGACAAGTACTTCGACAGCACCTTCGCCTACGAGCGCACCGACTGGTACCGCTACACCGAGACCCACAAGTGGAACCAGTGGTCGACCGGTGACACCACCTCCGGCGGGTGGAGCAGCCTGTTCGAGCACTACTGGAAGACGATCGCCCGGCGCCTGATCGACCTGGACAACGCGCTCCGGGTCGAAGTGAGCCAGGTGCCGGACTCGGCGAAGGCCCCCGACCTACCCTCCGGCGCACCTCTGGCGGGAACCTGCGGCGCCGGCGGCTCCACCGCCTCGTGCGGGTCCGGCCCCGGCCCGGGCGACCTGCACCTGATCGGCGACTGCTCCGGCCGCTTCGGCGCCGACGCGATGCAGGACTGCCACGTCGAACCCGCCCCCGGCGACCTGGGCGACCCCAACACCCGCCTGTCCAAATGCCGAGGCGTCACCGGCGCGGGCAGCTCGTGCCTGATCGACAACGCCCCGGCGGGCACCCCGTCGACCGGCGCCGACCCGAGCTGCCACAGCTTCCCGGCCGGCACCGGCGTACTGATGGCCGACGGCACCACCAAGGCCATCCAGGACGTCAAGCCCGGCGACACGGTCCTGGCCACCGATCCGGAATCGGGCGAATCCGCACCTCGCACCGTCCTGGCGGCGATCACCACCGAGGACGACAAGAACTTCGCCGACATCACCGTCGCAACCGATCAGGGCGACGCCTCCATCATCGCCACCGTCAACCACCCATTCTGGGCCCCCGACCTCAAACAATGGATAAACGCCGGCGACCTCCACCCCGGCCAACTCCTGCAAACCGCCACCGGCACCTGGGTCCAGGTCGGCGCCGTCCGCTATCTGCACGGCCGACAGCGGACACACGACCTGACCGTCGACGTCGCACATTCGTACTACGTGTCGGCAGGGACTGCGCCGGTACTGGTGCACAACTGCGACGTTGATTACGGCAGCATCGATGCCCTGGGTCAACGCTCGGGTATCGTCGCGATCGTTACTCCGCAAACCGCCCAGGGGACGAAGGCCAACCGCGATCCTCCGGGCTATGCGCCGAATGTCGGCCTGAGTCGCGGCCACCTTCTGCCCAAAGCCCTGGGTGGATCCGGGACTGTCGAATCGAACCTGGTCACCACGACCGCGCGGGTGGACAACGGGCCGATGAACGAACTCGAAAAGAGAATCGCCGCCCATGTTTTCGTGGACGGAAAGACCATCCTCTATTCCTCGACTCCTCGCTACCATCCCGGACAAGATGTTCCCTACGCCGTCACGATCGAAGCTTTCGATGACGACGGTTGGTACGAAGGCGAGACGTTCTTTCAGTGATGTGGC
>NZ_JBHZAV010000282.1:0-8596 GCF_042754445.1 Embleya sp. NPDC059213 | reverse complement strand
TATGATACTTTACCCCCCCCGCCGTCGGCTGGTGCCTACGCCCCGCCGCAGGATCCGGGGGGGTGGCCGGGCCACCCCCACGGAACCCTCGACGCCGAATCAGTCGAGCGCCGCCACGCACAGCTCGGTCCACTCGTAGCTGTGGTGACCCGTGTCGCAACACATCATCGGTTCGAGGTCCTGCTGCTCATCGGTCTCCGGCAGTTCCTGAAGTTCCAGTACGGAGCTCTCCATGCCTCATCTCCCCTTTCCGGGGTCGCGGTCGTGCCCGGTGGCCGGTCGGTCGACCAGCCACGAACGAGGTCCGCCGTGTGTCAGGCGGAGCAGGAAATCCAGCACGCCCGCCATCCCGACGCCGTACGCCGCGCACATCTCGCGCAGCGTGTCGTCCGGGACCAGCCACCGACCGTGCCGATGGGCGGCGCGCACCGAGATGCAGCCGGCGAGCTCGTGCGCCCGGGAGCGGTGCCGCTCGTCCCCGGTGGCCGCGTACAGATCGAGCAGCAGCTCGGCGTTGCCGGCCACGCCGTGACACGAGCCCGGCCCGATCCGCCAACGGTCGGCGTACACCGCGTGGGCCGCCCCCTCGGCCAGGTCCAACCACCGGTCCGTGCCGGTGACCTGCCACAGCCGGATCAGGAACGTGCCGACGCCGGAGGTGCCGTTGCACCAGAAGTCCAGTCCCGGCCGCTCGGCCCGCCCGGGGCCCTTCGGCCACATCACCACGCCCCCGCGCCGGTCGGCGATCGCCGCGAGCGCGTGTCCGCCGCCGAGCGCGACGTCGATCAGCTCGGGGCGGTCCAGGTCCCGGCCCGCCGCCAGCAGGAACGTCGCGTTGCCGGCCACCCCGTGCCCGAAGCCGTACAGCGCCGACCCGGCCAATTCGCCGCGCACCTGCGGACCCACCGGCCAGTCCACCCCGCCGTCGGCGGTCGCCAGCAACCGCAACACGGCGTCCGCGCACTCCCCGGCCCGCTCGGCGAACCGCCGGTCGCCGGTGGCGTGCCACAGGTGCAACTGGGCCGTGCCCGCACCGGCCAGACCGTGACACACATCGGGATTGCCGCCGGTCAGCGGGATGGCCAGGGCGTAGTCCGCCGCCCGCCGCGCCAACGTGTCGTCGGCCAGCGTCCGGGCCGCCTCGTACAGCGCCCAGGCGGTGCCGGAACGCCCGAAGTACAGTCCGGGCAACACCCGGTCCGGCCGGGTCAACCGGCGGTCGAGCCAGTCCGCGGCGGTCCGCAGCGCGGGCTCCGCGTCCCGTCGACCGCACCGCACCGCCCGGTCCAACACCGCAAGCACGCCGGCCGCGCCCAGTTGCACGTTGCACGGATCGCCGTCCGGCAACGCGCGCGGCGCGGCCCACAGCCGGTCCGCGTCCGGGTCCATCGTGTCCGCCAGGTGCCGCAACCCGTCCGTGAGCAACCGCTCCGGGTCGGCCGGCGCGGGCGGCCCGGCCCCGAGCCGGCGGGTCGGCTCGGGTTCGGCCCGCAGGAAGTCGGCGGCCTGTGCCAGGCTCCACCGCTCGCCCGCCTCGCCGGTGAGCCCGACGATCAGCGGCGCCAGTGCGCGCAACATCGGCAACCCGGGCGCGGCGGCGGCCACGATCGCGGCGATCCGCTCGCCGACCGGCCGCGCGGGCTCGGTCTCGGGAGCCAACACCGGGTTGATCCCGGCGCCGACCTGGAGCAGGGTCGCGCCCAGGCTGAAGCAGTCCGCCGCGAAGTCCGCCGCCGGGGCGACCCGGTCGGCTCCGGCCGAGCCCAGGTATTCGGGGGCGGTGAAGCCTCGGGTGCCGACCACCGGAACCCGGCTGCCGACCGGCACCGCGCTCTCCAGGTCCACCAACACCGGGCAATCCTTGGGCGTCATCATCACGTTGCCCGGCTTGAAGTCGCGCAGCACCAGGGACTCCGCGTGCACCTGGGCCAGCAACCGGGTGAGTTCGCGGGCCAGTTCCCAACCGGCCGCGACCGGGATCCGGCCGTCGTCGCCGTGTCGGCGCTCCAGCCGGGCCGAGGTCCATCGGGTCAGAGCGACGCCCTCGATCAGGTCCTCGACCAAGAAGACGTGGCCGCCGCTGTCGAATACCTCGCGCACCTCGGGCGCGATCCTTCGCGGCGCCAGGCGCGCCAACATCCGTGCCTCGTGCCGCAACCAGTCCCGCGCGTCGCGGCCGTCGGGCCCGGCCCCGACATGCGGACGGGCCTCCTTGATCAGGACCTGTTCGCCGGTGCGCTCGTCGCGCGCCCGGTAGACCCCGCCCCGGTTCGAGTGCCGGATCGCC
Organism: Embleya sp. NPDC059213; assembly: GCF_042754445.1. Classification (NCBI taxonomy): domain Bacteria; kingdom Bacillati; phylum Actinomycetota; class Actinomycetes; order Kitasatosporales; family Streptomycetaceae; genus Embleya; species Embleya sp. NPDC059213. The sequence continues at coordinate 6,309 of NZ_JBHZAV010000282.1, read as the reverse complement.
TCACGGACCCGATACCGGCGCGCGAGCATCACCGCGTCGCCGCGACGCCGCGCGAGCAGCGCCGTGGGCGGCACCGCCAACGGGTCCACCGCCCAGGGCGGCGGGGAGAACCAGGGCTCGCGGCGGTCGGTCTCCGACGTGCCGTCGGGTGCCTGCAATCGGCCCTCGTAGAACCCCTCGTCGTTGAGTTCGCGCGGGCGGGCGAAGCAGCCGAACCGGTAGTGCACCACGCTGCCCGGCCGGTAGCGCCGATCCGAGAGAATGGCCGGTCCCGGCAGGCCCTCGGTCGCCGCGTGCAACTCGGCTGCGAGCAGCACCAGTTGCTCGTCATCGGCAGGGTAGGCGGTGATGAACTTGCCGGACAGGGCCCGGGCCGCCCGGACCCCGTTCAACTCGGCGGCGATCTGCGGATCGGCCGCGAACTTGAACGCGCACCCGTGGGCGAGGAGCACCCGGACCGCGCGCTCCAACACGTCCGGCGCGGATCGGGCGGTGCACGACAGGTGCAACTTCCAACCCTGGCGCCGTCGTACGTGCCCGGGAGGCGACACCATGCACCAGGGATCGCCATGCCATACCCGCCATGAATCGATGCGGTTCGTCTCGGTCAGAACCCGGGAAACCAATAACCGGTAGCTCGACATCACCGGCCCAGCCTGCCACCGCGATCGGGCCCCGACCAGAGTCGAACCTCGATATATCACCCGATTGCCGTACGCACTACGCCATCGATCGACGGCACGCCCTCCCGCCTCCGGGCCCACGCCCGCACCCACCGCCCACACCCGCCTCCGCGACCCGCCCGCACCCGCGTCGGCGCCGCGCTCATCCGTGCGTGGACATCCCCTCGGACACGAGCAGATGCACCAACGCGTCCCGACCGCCGAGCCGAAACGCCGCCCGCTGCCGATCGGCCCCCGCCCCCTCGCGCAGCAGTCGGTGCACGAGCGCGTCGATCTGCCGATCGTCCCCGGCGTCCGCGAGCGCCGGTGCGACGTAGTCCAGCAGGCGGCCGACCAGTTCACCGGCCTTGAGCCGACGCGGCGCGTGCGGGTCGATCAACGCGTCGGTCAGCCCGTGCCGCGCGGCGTACCACTGGGCCGCCGCGACGAATTCGGGGGCCGATCGGGGCGGTGGTTGACCGGCCGTCGCGTCCCGCAACACCGTGGTGACCAGGGCCCGGACGAGCCCGGCGAGCATCACCGCGTCCTCCACCCGCAGTTGCACGTCCATCGCGCGGATCTCGACCGTGGGGTAGCGCTCGGAGAGCCGGACCTGCCAGTAGACCCTGGCCCGGTCGCGCAGAATGCCGGCGGTCAGCAATTCCTCGATCCGGCGGTCGTAGTCGAGCGCGTCGACGAACTCCGGCGGCATGCCGCTGATCGACCAGCGGCCGAACACGATGGTGCGCCAACTCGCGAAGCCGGTGTCTCCGCCCTCCCACATCGGCGAGTTCGCGCCCATCGCCACCAACAGCGGCAACCACGGGCGCAGCCGATTGAGTACGATCACGCCCGCGTCCCGGTCCGGGACGCCGACGTGTACGTGCATCCCGTTGACGAACATCTCGTCGACCAGGCGTGGCGCGTCCGCGTGCAGCGCGTGATAGCGCACCCGGTCGGTGAGCGGGATCGGCGTTTCGGAGCGGAACGGCGCGGTACCGGAGGCAACGAGCCGGCATCCCGCCTGTTCGGCCGCCGCGGCGACCGAGTGGCGCAGCCGCAGCAGGTGTCCGCCCACCTCGTCTAGGGCCGCGCACACCGGCGTCGCCACCTCGACCTGCACCTGCATCAACTCGGGCTGGATCTCGCCGCCGGTCACCGCCGGTTGCAGGTTCGCCGCCGCCCGGACCGCCTCGGCGACCGGCATCGGCCGGCCGTCGGCGGGATCCACGAGCAGGTACTCCTCCTCGACCCCGAACGTGATCATGCCCGGTCACCGACCGCCGGCCCCGCACCGAACGCGGAACCGCGACATGTCCAACAAAATCCGGAAGCCGTCCCGTGCCCCGCGGTCGAACCGGATACCGGGGCCGGCACGGGCCCCGCAATCGCACGCACCATCGTGCACTCCCTGACGCCGTGTCCGGCGGCGAGGCGCCCGTCCCGAGCGGCGTCGCCGGCCCGAGGGCCTTCGGCCCACATGCCGAGGGGCGCCGCCCGGCGCGACGCCCCTCCGGCGGGATCACCGGGTCAGACCGGCGTCTCCTCGTCCGCCCGATCGCCGGATCCGGCCACGGGATGCATGGTCCGCTCGACCTCGCTCATGCACGGGACACAGAACGTCTCCCGTCGCCGGGTGCCGTCCACCTCCCGGCCGGCCGGCAAGGTCTCCCCGCACATGGCGATGTCCTCGCTCTCCATGGCGTGCCACACCACACTCTGTGCGTCCTGGACCGCTCTCATCACGTGCATGTCCGCTCCCGTGTCGTGAGATCCATCGACCTCACCATGTAATCCGCTGCCGGCCGACCCTGCACTCCCAGGGCCTCCCGCGCCCGGGTCGATCCGGCCCGGCCGGGCGTCCGAGCAGGGAGAATCCCCGGTCCGGCCCCTGGGCCGCGCGGGTGACACGGGAGATCGGCGGCGCGCCGGGGTCACCGGCGGCGGCCCGGCGGTGCGCGGGTCAGTCCGCCAGCAGCCCGGTGCGCAGGCCGGCCAGGGTGCGCCCGAGCAGTCGGGAGACGTGCATCTGGGACAGGCCGAGTCGCTCGGCGATCTGCGACTGGGTCAGTTCCCGGCCGAAGCGCAGCGCCAGAATGGTCCGCTCGCGTTCCGGCAGGGCGGCGATCAGCGGCTTGAGCGCGTGCAGGTCCTCGACCCGGGCGAATCCCGGATCGACGAACGAGGCCCGCGCGGCATGCGCCGGCAGGGGCCCGTCCTCGGAGGCGGGGGCGTCCAGCGACTCGGCGGTGTAGCCGGCCGCCGCGGTCAGGCCCTCGGCCACCTGGGCGACGTCCAGGCCCAGGCGCGCGGCGAGTTCGGCCGCACCGGGCTCGCGATCGTGCTCGGCGGTGAACGTGTCCCGAGCCTCGGCCAGTTCGATGCGCAGTTCCTGAAGTCGGCGCGGGACGTGCACGGCCCAGGTGTGGTCCCGGAAGAAGCGCTTGATCTCGCCGGAGATGGTGGGCACCGCGAAGGTGGGGAACTCGTACCCGAACGCCGGGTCGAAGCGGTCGATCGCCTTGATCAGGCCGATCGTGCCGACCTGCACGATCTCCTGGGTCTCCTCCCGGCGCGAGCGGTAGCGGGACGCCACGAAGCGCACCAGCGGGAGATTGAGTTCGATCAGGGTGTTGCGTACGTACTGGCGCTCGGACGTGCCCTCTTCCAGGGACTTCAGCCGATCGAAGAGCACCCTGGACATCGCCCGCGCGTCGCTTGCGGCCGATGGTCCGGCGGTGTCCTCCACGAGAGCGGTGTCGGCCGGGGAGTCGGTCGCGATACCAAAGGTCATGCCACGTCCTTCCGGTGCGTCTCGCGCGGTGGGTTGTCGCCGCCCCACCCGATTCATGCACCATACACACGTTCCATCGGCGGCCGATGGGGTGGGCGTGGCGGCGCTCAGAGTCGGATCAGGCCCGCGTCCGTCGGGCGGAAGCCGCACGCGTCGACGTAGAACCGGCGCAGCCCGTCGTCGAAGTCGACGTGCAGCCACTCGCACTTCGCGGCCCGGGCCTCGCGCACCACCACCGCGATCAGCTCCGCGCCGATCCCGCTCCGCCGATTGCGCCGGGCCACCACGGTGTCCAGGACGAACGCGTGCACTCCCCCGTCCCAGGCCACGTTGACGAAGCCGACCAGGCGATCGTGCTGCCAGGCGCACACCCAGCCCAGGCTGTGCCGCTGCAACTGGGCGCGCCAGTCGATCGGCAGCGGCGGGTGCTCGAATCCCTCGGCGTGCAGCGCGTTGACGGCGGCGTTGTCGAAGTCGCCCCGCCATTCGAAGGTAACCGTCATGCGGCAATCCTAGGAAGTGCCAAGGCCGTTACCGGTGCTCATCCGGCCCGGATCGCGGCACGGGAGGGAAATCCCGTGCCGCGCCGAACGGTTCGGACCGAGGCGCTCGGGCTACGGCGTGTTGCCCAGGGCCTGGCGCAGGGGCAGTGCGCCGGTGGCGATGTGGATCCCGCGGGACACGATCCGCGCGTTGGTCGAGTCCAGCAGCGACAGTTGGGACAGCGGCGCCGGTCCGTCGTCGTGCAGCGAACAGCACAGCAGCAACATCGTGCGCAACGCCCCCGGCGGGAACGGCGCGTCCGGCGCGGTGACCACCGCGCGCAGGGTGCGCCAGCGCACCGCCGCGTAGCGGCCGTCGTCGGACCAGTCCAGGCACACCGCGTACAACTCGGGACGGCGGACGAACGAGCCTTCCTCGGTGAGGATGTACGTGGTCGCCTGGGTCGAGTGGCTGCCCTCGGCGGCGCGGTAGAGCGCGGCCTCGACCACCTCCGAGGACATCGCCGGTACGGAGGCACCGTCGTTGTGTCGGGCGGGGCGGGCCGCGACGCGGTCCACGCGGTGCTTGGCGTCGGCTCGGTTGCGCCGGCTGCTCGGGCGACGATCGGTGCTCATGAGACAACCCTTCGGGCCGGGTCCGGAGCCCACGTGTGGGCGGGAGCGAGCAAATGCGCCGGTTCCACCTGGAAAAGCTGGGCCAGGCGTTCCACATCGTTGAGGTCGAAGGGGAGTTCGCCGGTGAATCGGCGCCAGGCCCAGGACCGGCCGTGGCCCAGTGCCTCGCCGATGGCGCCGTCCGTGTAGCCGTCCCGCCGTGCGAGCATCCGCACGTTGCGCACCACGATCATCCGGATCGGTTCGTCGGTGTCCGGGTCCGGGTCGGGTATCGGCTCCGCCATTCTGGTCCCACGCACCCCAGGCGCAACATCTCTCATCCGGGCAGCGTAGATCGCCGATTGCGGGAGCGGTAGTGCGGGAGAGGGACAATCGTCCCTCCCTGCGGGAAAGTTGCCGCGTTGCCGAACGTGCGGCCGAGTCGAGATCGTGGGCGCGGGCCGGGTGCGCTCGGCGGCTCGGCCGACACGTCGGCCCACACGTCAGCCCGCGCGCCGGCCCTCGCCGGTGGCGGGCGGCGGGTTGCGCGCCGGGTTGTCGGCGCCCACCGTCCGGCGCGCGCTGGGTCCGGTGGCCGGGGGACGGACCGGCGCGTCGGACCGGGGGATCCCGGCCTCCGGAGGATCCACGGGTGGTTCGGGCGCCGACGGTGTCGCCGACGGGTGGGCGGGCGCGGACCCGGACACGCTCGGCGGCGTCGACACACCGATCGGCGGAGCGGGCACGGCGGGCGGCACCCGCACCGGGCGCGGGGCGTCCGACCCGCCGATCGAGCCGAGCAGCGCCCAACTCGCCGCCGCCGCGGCCACCGCCGCCATCGGCAGCGCCAGGCGCAGCGGGACGCGGCGCCCGCGCACCGGCCCGGCGGGCAGCGGCACGTCCCGGGTCCGGAGCGTCTCGGGTGTCACCGTGTCGGCCCGCCGGCCCATCCAGTCGCGCAGTTCGGCCTCCAACGCGGCATGTTCGGGCGTGCCCGACCGCAGGGGTTCCGCACCGTGTCGGGTCACGTGTCGTCCTCCATAAGCAACCGGTGCAGCGCGGTCAGCCCGCGGCTCGCGGTGGATTTCACCGTGCCGGACGGGATGCCCAGCGTGCCGGCGATCTCGGATTCGCTGAGGTTCTCCCAGTAGCGCAGCACCAGCACCTCGCGTTGGCGCCGGGTCAGTCGCCCCAGCGCGTGCCGCAACCGCCGGTCGCGTTCGGCCCGCAGCGCGTCGTCCTCGGGCGAGGCCACCGGCGGCGGCACCGGCGGGATCCAGGCCCGGGCGGTCCGTCGTCTGCGCAGCACCGATCGGGCGCCGTTGACCACGCAGCGCCGCAGGTAGGCGGGTGGGTCGTCGAGTTCGCCCAGGCCCGCGCCGTAGCGGCGGAAGGCGGCCGTGAACGCCTCCTGCACGACGTCCTCGGCGGTCTCCTGGTCGTCCACCAGCAGCGTGGCCAGGCGCACCAGGCGGATCCGGTGCGCGTGGTAGAGCTGCGTCATGGTCGGCGGCGGCTCGCCGGCCGCCCGGGTCCGACGTCGGAACAGACCGAACGCACGCCGGCGCGGCGGCGCGGCCTCGACGGGCGGCGCCGGGTGGGCCGGGCTCGGGTCGTGCTGGACCCGGACGTGGGAATCCTGGATGGCGGTGAACTCCTCGGGTGCGTACCGATGGGGCGCGGTGCCGTGGGCCGGTGGTCTCGGTGGGCGCCGCGGCCGGCCGGTGTATCGGGGACGTCGACGTGCCCGATACTC
>NZ_JBHZAV010000281.1:0-8635 GCF_042754445.1 Embleya sp. NPDC059213 | reverse complement strand
ACAATGGAACTCTCCAACCTCCACCAGACCAATAAAAAATAAAAGCACAAAGCCACCCGCCGCCGACCAAAACGCGACCGCCCGCCGCAAACACCCGACCCACTCGGGAAGGCCCCGGCGGACGGTGGCTGGTACGCTCCCGAGCGTGTGCAGTCCCGAATCGGACAGACGCAGGCCGCCGGTGTTGCGGTGGCCCTCCTCTCGTCGATGAGCCGATGAACGCGAACCGCCCGGCCTGATCAGGCTGCGGGCGTCTTCGGGCACGGCTGGGCCGCGGCAGTACCGGAGTGGTGAAGTGTGGGCCTCTCGCCCCTTCCCCCCGCCCTTCGTTCCGGCCTGCCCGGACGGTTTCCCGGCGTGTGGTGCGGAACGGGCGGCGCGGCCCACCCCCGTCCGGTCGGATTCGTCGCACGTTCATGGGGTTTCGTCATGCCATTCGCTGTCTATGTGCTCGGGCTCGCGGTATTCGCCCAGGGCACCTCGGAGTTCATGCTGTCCGGGCTGCTCTCGGACATCGCCGCCGATCTGCACGTATCGGTGCCCACCGCCGGGTTGCTGACCTCGGCGTTCGCGATCGGGATGGTGATCGGCGCGCCCACGATGGCGCTGTTGAGCCGGAACCGGCCGCGCCGGCCGGCGCTGTTGTTCTTCCTGGGGGTGTTCGTCGCCGTGCACGTCGTCGGCGCGCTCACCCCGAACTACCCGATCCTGCTGGCCACCCGCGTGGTCGGCGCGCTCGCCAACGCCGGGTTCTGGGCGGTCGCGCTGGTCACCGCGATCGATCTGGTCGGGCCCGAACGGCGGGCGCGGGCCACCTCCGTGGTGGTCGGCGGTGTCACGCTCGCCTGCATCGTGGGAGTGCCCGCGGGTGCTCTGCTCGGCGGCTGGTGGGGGTGGCGGGCGGCGTTCTGGGCGGTGGCCCTGGTGTCCGTGCCGGCCGTCTTCGCGATCGCCCGAACGGTGCCGGATCGAACCGGCGCGGCGGACGGCGGGGCGGACGGCGCGGCGGACGGCCCGATCGAGGCCGCCGGTGTGGGCGGCGCGCGCGGCGAACTGCGGGCCCTCGGTACGCCGTCGCTGCTGCTCACGCTGTTGCTGAGCGCTCTGGTCCAGGGCGCGACGTTCGGTTCGTTCGCCTACCTCGAACCGGTCGTCACCGAGGTCGCCGGCCTCGGTGCCGGCTGGGTCCCGGTCACGCTCGCGCTGTTCGGGGTGGGCTCGTTCGTCGGTGTCACCATCGCCGGCCGGATCGTCGACGCCCGCCCGAACACGCTGATCACGGTCGGCGCGGCGGCCCTGGCCGCGGGATGGGCCGCACTCGCCTTGACCGCCGACCGGCCGATCGCCCTGATCGTGCTCGTCCCGATCCAGGGAATGCTCGCCTTCGGCACCGGAACGGCCTTGATCGCCAGGGTGCTTCGACTCGCCCCGGCCGGTTCCGCACTGGCCGGCGCCGCCGCCACGGCCGCGTTCAACGTGGGCGCGGCGCTCGGCCCCTGGTTCGGCGGGCTGGCCATCGACGCCGACTTCGGCTACCGCGCCCCGCTGTGGGTCAGCGCGGCCCTGATGCTGACCGCCCTGTTGCTCACGGCCCTCACCGTGACGACCCGGGCCCGCCGATCCGGGCCAGTGCCCGCATCGTCGCGGGAGACAGCCGGCTCAGCAGGCGGCCCAGCCTCGCCTCCGGCGTGACCGGGACCGTCGGGCGGCGCCGGCGGATCGCGCGGACGATGTGGTCGGCGACCTTCTCCGGTGGGTAGTCGCGCCGTGCGTACAGTCGGGAGAAGCGTTCCCGGCGGGCGTTCTGCTCGGTGTCGTCGGTGTCGGAGAAGGTGGTGGTGCGGGTGATGCCGGTGTTCACGATGCCCGGGAAGATCGTGCTCACCCGCACGCCGGAGCCGGCCACCTCGGCGCGCAGGCAGTCGGACAACATCGCCACGGCGGCCTTGCTCGTCGCATACGCGGCCAGCGGTTTGGACGGCGTATAGGCCGCCGCCGACGCGAGGTTGACGATGTGGCCGCCCGTACCGCGCTCGGCCATCAAGGTGCCGAAGGCCCGGCAACCGTGGATCACTCCCCACAGGTTGACGTCCAGCACCCGCTTCCACTCGGCACCGTTCGTGGCCAGGAACGTACCCGAGTGGCCGACGCCCGCGTTGTTGACCACGATGTCCGGAACCCCGTGGGTGTGTGCGACCTGCGCCGCGAAGGTGTCCATCGCCGCGCCGTCGGCCACGTCGACGCGATACGCGTGCGCCGATCGGCCGTACAGCCGGGCCAGTTCGGCGGTGCGCTCGACAGCGGCGAGATTCAGGTCGCACAGCACCAGGTCCGCGCCCTGTTCGGCGAACGCGACCGCGGTGGCCCGCCCGATCCCGCCGCCCGCGCCGGTGATCACCGCCAGCCGGCCCACGAACGGGTCCTCGCCCGAAGGCGGTTGCCGCCGACGGGCCCGGTCCAGGGCCGGTGTCGCGGTGCCGTGCTCGATGTGGTCGACGAACTCGCGGGTCATCCCGGCCACGATCGTCGCCTTCTCCAGCAGGGCGGACCAGTGGCCGGCGGCGATCGAGCGCCGCCAGAGCACGGGTGCCCACCGCTCCAGGTCCTCGGACAGCGCCGCGCCGACGTAGCGGTCCTCGGTGAGGGTGACGAGTTGTACCGGCACGGTGGTTTCGCGCCGACCCGGCAGCAACGTCCGGGGCAACATGTTGGCCCGGTACAGCGCGATGCCGCGCACCGCGTCGTCGGCGAGCGTGGGCTGCGGGTGGGCGGAGCGCGGCCGAACGCCCTCCGCCTCGGCCAACACCCGGCCCCAGTGCGCGGCCAGGCCCAGCCGCCAGGTCGCCGGTGCGAGGACCGGCAGGTGGAAGGCGGTGATGTACCACGAACGCAGCGACTGGGCCGCGAGTTGCCGCACGTGCCGGGGCGTGGGTCGGGCGAACCGGCTGCGCATCCAGTGTCCGACGTGGTCCAGGCACGGCCCGGAGATCGAGGTGTACGACGCGATCCGGCGCGGGCCGGCCCGGTCGGTGACCGCCTCCCACGCCTGGATCGAGCCCCAGTCGTGGGCCAGTACGTGCGCGGGCCGATCCGGGGCGACCTCGGCCAACACCGCGAACAGGTCGGCGGCCAACTGTTCGAGCCGGTAGCCGTACCGATTCCCGGGCGCACCGGACGTGCCCGCGCCCCGGACGTCGTAGCGCACCACCCGATGGTCGCGCTCCAGATCGGCGGCGACGTCGTCCCATACCCGATGGGTGTCCGGATACCCGTGTACCAACAGCACCAACGGGCCGCTCTCCGGCCCCTGTTCGTACACCGCCAGGGACACCCCGGCGGAGACCACGGTGCGGGTCGGCAGCCCGCCGACCACCTCCACCACGCGCCGGGCGGCACTCCCGGCCGGCGCGGTCATCGGCCGGCCGCCGCACGCACGCGGTGCACGTGCGGCAGGTCGTCGTCCAGCCAGTACGCGTCGTCGTCGGTGACCACCAGCAACTCCTCGAATTTGGCGCCCACTCCGCGCAGCGCGAGATGCGGTTCGACCGCCCACAGGCCCGGTGTCGGCGCGTGCCGCGAGGCCCGCCCGTCCGCCCACAGCGGCGAACGCCCGTGCAGTCGCTCGCCGATCAGCTCCCGGCCCAGGGTGCGCAGCGTGCGCACGCCGAAGCCAAGCGCACTCACCCCGATCGGCCCGCGCAGCGTCACCCGGGTGACCCGATGGCCGATCACCCGCCCGGGGTAGACGCGATGCCGGTTGTCGTAGCCGTGTTCGAGGATCAGCGCGTCCACCGCGCGGTACACGTCGTCGAGCGGCCTGCCCGCCTTGACCTCGCGCAGGATCAGGTCGCGGTAGGCGCCGAGGTCGGCGACGAGGCGGTCCCACACCGCGTTCTCGCCGACCTTGCCGGCGTAGCCGATGTCGGCGGTGTACCCGTCCACGATCGGGGCGCAGTCCAGTACGTACGGCATGCCCTCGGTGAGCACCCGGCCGCTGGGGAAGAACTGGAGCGGGGTACGGAAACCGCGGAACGCGGTGCGGTCGCCGAACCACACGAACGGGATGTGGAAGAAGTCCCGGACGCCCTCCGCCACCAACTCCCGGCGCAGCCACGCGGCGACCCGACGCTCCGTCACCCCCGGTGCGATCCGGGCCGCGACGCGCTCGGCGCATCGGTACGCCAGCCTTTGCACGTCGCGAAATCGCGCCAGATCGACCTCGTCGTAGGCGAACGTCGGCATCCCTCGCGTCGTTCGCTGCGCCGGAACCGGTAGCCGTGTGCTCATGAACTCCGCCTTCGTGGAGGTGGGATGACACCGAGTCGGATGCAGCCGGGTGATCCGCGCCCGAGTGGTCGGCACGCGGCCGTTCGGGGGGAGGGCTCGTCCGGCCGCTCACAGATCCAGTACGAGCCGCTCCCCCTCGGCGGCCCGCGACACGCACACCAACATCGCGCCCGCCGCCCGCTCCCGGTCGGTCAGCCGCAGATCACGATGCTCGACGACACCGGCCGACACCCGGACCCGGCACACCCCGCAGAACCCCTGCCGGCACGAGTAGGCGGTGTCCGGCCGGGCCTCGCGCAGCACGTCGAGGGCGGATCGGTCCGCGGGCACCGACAGGTCCATCCCGCCGTGCGCGAGCCGCAGTTCGAAGGCCCGCCCGTCGACCACCGGCGCCGGCGCGAACCGCTCGAAGTGCAGCCCGCGGGCCGGACTCGCGTCGATCGCCGCCCGGATCCCGGCCAGCATGGGCGCGGGACCGCAGCAGTACACCGCCGCCCCGGCGGGCGCCCGGCGAAGCAGCTCGGCGCCGTCCGGCAGTCCCGCCTCGTCGTCCGTACGCACCTCGAACCGCCCGTTGGTTCCGCCCAGTTCGGTCAGCTCGGCGCCGAACGGCAACGAGGCGCGGGTGCGGCCGAGGTGGATCAGCCGCCAGTCCAGACCGGCCTGTTCGGCCCGGCGCACCATCGGCAGTATCGGCGTGATGCCGATGCCGCCGGCCAGGAAGAGCACGGCCGGTTCCGCGGCGAACGGGAACGCGTTGCGCGGACCGGCCGTGCGCAACGTCGCGCCGACCGGCAGCGCGTCGTGGATCTCCACCGATCCGCCGCCGCCCTCGGCGAGTCGGCGGACCGCGATCCGGTAGGTGTAGCGATCCCGCGGGTCGCCGCACAACGAGTAGTGCCGGCGGCGTCCGGAGGGCAGTTCCAACAGCAGGTGGGCGCCGGGCTGCCAGCCGGGCAGTCGGCCGCCGGCCGGTGCGCCCAACCGCAGCGAGAGCACGTCCCGCGCCTCGACGACCCGTTCGCGCACCATGAGTTCGAGTGATCCGGGTCGGGTGTTCGGCGTGGTGGGCGGCCCCGCGAAACGGGCTCGGCGCCGTCCCCGGTGGGCGAGCGCCCCGGTGTGCAGCCGGCCGAGCACGGTCAGCGCGCGCATCATCCGGTCGCCGCGCTCGCGCCGGTACAGGTCCGGCGGCGCACCGGTCGGCAACGGCACCGAAGTCGGCGGCGTGGCCGGGCTCATCGGGCTGCGGCCCGGGCTGCGGGCGAGCAGGCCAGGTAGGCGACGGCCTGGCTCGTGGAGCCCTCCTGGGTGGGGTGGTAGCGCGGCTTGACGTAGCGCGCGGCGGACCGCGCGACGCCGGTGAGCCCCGGCAACAACCCGCGCCTCGACGCCTGTACGTACGCACGCCAGGTCGGCCTGCCCCGGCCCGCCGCCTCGGGGTCGGCGAACATCAGGAAGCGCACCCCGCGCACCCACAGCCAGATCAGCACCGGGCCGGTGACCGCCATGGTGCGCATCCGACGCGAATAGCTCGGGTCCACATGCACGAGCAGGTCGTAGGCGACGCTGCGGTGTTCCACCTCCTCGGCACCGTGCCAACGCAGCAGGTCGAGCATCGTCGGATCCGCCTCGGCCCGGTCCAGGCCGGGCGCGTTGAGCACCCAGTCGCCGAGGAACGCGGTGAAGTGCTCGATCGCGGCGATGATCGCGACCCGCTCGATCAGGTGTTCGCGGCCGGCGGCGCCGGCGAGGTCGTCCCGGGCGCCGAGCACCCGATGGAAGAGCCACTCCACCTGACGCAGGAACGGCGTCGGGTCCAGGCCCTTGGCCGGCAGCAGGTCCAGCACGCCCTGGTGCGCCTCGGCGTGCACGGACTCCTGGCCGATGAAGCCGATCACGTCCTCGCGCAGCCGCTCGTCGGTGATCAGCGGCAGCGCCTCCTGGAAGGTGCGCACGAACCAGCGCTCGCCCTCGGGCAACAACAGGTGCAGCACGTTCATCGTGTGCGTGGCCATCGGTTCGTCCGGCACCCAGTGCATCGGCAGGCGCGACCAGTCGAACCGCACGTCGCGCGGATCCAGCGCCAGGTCGCGGTGTTCGTCGTCGCGAACGACGCGGCCGTCGAAGGGAGTTCGGATCGAGCGCCGGGCGATCCGCGGGACCGCTGCGGCGGGGGGAGCCGGGGACATGGCGGTGCTCCTTCGTCGGAAGGACTCTTGTTACCCCACAGTAGGGAGTGTTGAACAAAAGTCAATACTCCGCTCGCACGTCGCCTTCGGCCGCTCCGGGAGGAGGGTCAGGACGGCTTGAGCACGATGTCGGTGGTCAGCTTGTCCGCGTGTACGAACGCCTGTTGGGCGCGCACATCGGTCATGAACACGAACGGCGGGATGATCGGCGGCAGCGGCAACGCGTCGGGCGCGAAGTCGAGGCAGATCAGGCCCTCGATGCAGCCGTGCAACCGGGTGAGGTAGATCCGCACATGGCCGACCAGATCCAGGCTGCGGGTGGTCAGCTTCACGTTGCCGCCGGGGTCGACGGTGGTGAGGGCGTAGTCCTTCAGGTGCGCCGAATCCATGGTCAGGACCAGCACCTTGCGCGGCCCGGCGGCGGTGTCGACGGTGGTCACCCCCGCCAGGGCGAAGCCGTTCGGCGCGAACACGCTCGCGGTGATGTCCACCGGCTTCGCGTTGGCCCGCGCGCCAGGCGCCGGTGCGGCGGCCGATGTCCGCGACGGCGGTGCGGCACGCGCTCGCTCGGCGCTCGGGCCGACGACCGCGGAGGCGGCGATCAACACCGCAACTGCCGCCGCCGGGAGGGCGGAAGGATGGGTTCGGTGCGGCCGCGGGCTGGAATCCATGTCGAGTCCGTCCTCGTCGGAATCGGTCGCGCTGCGGGGGTGCCGTGGATCGGGGCCGACGACGATGCGGGTGCCGTCGGTCGAAAAGCACGATGCCGCGGCGGGTTGCCTGCCGCGAACCGCGATGCCTTGCCGAGAAATGAGGCGACCGGGAGGATTCCCCGAACCGCCCGAGGGCTGCGCCGGTACTCTTGCCGTGGACGTGGCACACGGAGCGCGATCGCCCGCACCACGTTGCCGCCAACCGTGCACGTACCTTGCCGCGACCGAGACTAGGCGTCGTTTTGAATCAAAGTCAACGATCCCGCCGGGACGGCCGCCGGACCCCGCCCGAATCCGAACGCTCGCAGGCCCGCCGGGCCGAACTCGTGGCCATCGGAAGGCAATTGTTCGCCCACACCTCGTACGACGCACTGTCCGTGGACGAGATCGCCAGCCGGGCGAATGTCGCCAAGGGCCTGCTCTACTACTACTTCCGGAACAAGCGCGGCTACTACCTCGCGGTGATCGAGGACTCGGTGGCCGACCTGGTCGCCCGGGCCCGCAGCGATGCGGATCAGCCCGCGGCCGACCGGCTGCGCAAGGTGCTCGACGGCTATCTGCGCTTCGCGCAGGGGAACGAGGCCGCCTACCGCACGGTGGTCAGCGGCGGCGTCGGCTTCGACACGGACGTGCTCACCATCCGCGAACGTGTCCGCGAGGAGATGCTCACCTCACTCGCGGAGGGCGCCTACGGCCGGGCCGACCCGTCGCCGATCGCCCGCGCCGCACTGGTCGGTTGGCTGTACTGCGTCGAGGGGGTCACCCTGGACTGGCTGGCCCGCCGGGAGTTGGCGCGCGAGGAGATCCACCACCTGCTGGTGATGCTGCTCCTGGACACCTTCGTCACCATCGCCCGGTTGGACCCGGCCTGGCCGGCCCCGGAGGCCGCCCTCGCCCTGCACCGGGCGAGCACACCTTCGCAGTAGCGGGCACCGCGAGTGGCGGTCGGGGTGGGCCCGACCCGGCCGGCCGCGTCCGGTTCGACCCCGGGTCGGGCACTCGACACCGGCGGCGGCTCGGCACGGTCCCGGCATCGGGCACAACTTCGAAGGACGACATCGGGGCACGGCATCGGGCCCCGGCGGGTGGCGCCGCCGGGGCCCGTGATCGACTCGCCTCCCCCCGAGGTCGGTCGATCAGATCCGCTGCCACAGAGCCGGCACGTTGGGCGGCTCCCAGCCCGGTTGTGCCGTGTGGCCTTGCAGGCAGCGGTAGTTCTGACCGCCGTAGCTCGCCGTGGCCCCGGCCGGGTAGTTCGTGCCCGCGGCCCAACTCCCGCCGCCCGGCGGGTTGGTGGGCGGCTGGCTCGTCGGCGGGGTGGTCGTCGGCGGAACGCCGTTGACGTTCAGCACGAAGTCGAAGGACGCCTCCTTGCCGGTGTTGACCGTACGGACCGTCATCAGCAGTCGGGGGTCGTAGATGGTGTCGGTGTTGTTGCGCGGC
>NZ_JBHZAV010000280.1:0-8779 GCF_042754445.1 Embleya sp. NPDC059213 | reverse complement strand
TAAGAGACAGGTCCGTGTGGGTGAATACACGTTCTCCGGGGCGGCGAAGTGGTCGCCGTCGCGGGCCCGAAGAACGAAGTCCCGTCGGGTGTCGCGGACATGGGCACCGCGACCGGGTGGCGTCGACCACCATCGGGTCCGGTCCTTCGCGGTGAACGCCCGCCGGGTACCTGCGGTCCGGGGCGAGGGGATCCCGTGTTTCGCCACGTGGGGCGGTGAGTTGGCGTCGCGCCATGGCGGACATGGCGGAATCCCTCGTGCCGGTGACGACCAAGCAGTCGCGTTCGGCCCGGTCGTCGATGACGCGGGCCCGCTGGACCGTCTTCCCGGTCGTCGCGGCCGCAGCCGCGTTCGCCTTCGGCACCGCCCCGTTCCAGGACCGGACGACAGCGGACGGTTGGATACCCCTGGCCGACATTGCCGGCGGCATGGGGTGTTACGTCTTTCTGCGCGGCGCGAACGTGGCCCGGAAACCGATGCGTCTGCACGGGCCGAACGACCGCTATCTGAGCACCCGGACCTGGACGGGGACCAGGACGATCGACCTCGCGGACCTGCGCCTGATCCGCGGCGCACGCCTGTATCCCGGCGCGGCGGGCACCACCGTCGACGTCATTCTGCGGGACGCGGCCGGTACTCGGGTAACCCTGCGGGACGAACGTGACCTCGGATTTCTCAGGGAGCACGTCGTCGCGGGCATGGACGCCTCGCGGATCCGGGTCGCCCGACTGGCGCGTGCCGACTTGGGCCTGGGCCCCGCCCGCCGGTGGCGCACGGCGGTGTATACGGCGTGCGGCCTGTTCGAGATGATCACGCCGATGTCGGTCATGACCTTGCCGCTGACGCTCTAGACACGCGAACGGTGACCGATCCCGGCGACCGGCCGGGCATACCGGGGCACGGCGCACGCCACATACCGTGTCTCACGGTGCAGGCGGGTCGGGCTCGCCCGGGGCGGTTCATGATCGGCGCGCTGCGGGCCGAAGCCATGGGGGCGGGAAACGCGGGGCCCCTCACTCTCGGCAGTCGGATGGCGGGCACGAAAGCGCACACGTCGGAGGGGTGGGGACGTGAGCAGGCGACCGGGCCGGGGCTCGGTGGGCGGGCCCCAGCCCGGTCGTCACTCGCGGCCGGCGACGGCACTCACACGCAGGCCAACCAATGGGTGGTGGCCTCGGACACGCAGACGCTCGTGGTCAGATGGCCGTTCACACCGAGCGCGTTGTTTCCGGGGTAGTAGAGCGCGGATTTTCCGTTCGCGGAGACCCGGTAGTCGGTCCAGGGCCCGGTGAGCGTGAACAGGACCGAACTGACGTCGTCCGCACGGTTGTAGATGACGCCGGTGACGCAGATGCGCTCGCCGTAGCGGGTTGTCGGGCTGCAGCGGTCGGCCGCCTGGGCCGGGGCCGCGGATACCACGCCGGCCGCGGTGGCGGCGGCGACGGCCAGGGTGGTGATCATCTTTCGGAACACGGTGCACCTCTTCTTCCATGAAGGTGAAGGAGACTGAAGTCGCGCCGCGCCGTGCGATGTACGGATCCGGATGGCACCGCAGGTGGCACGCGCAACGTGATGTGGTGTGTGGCGTGGCATGGCTGCACGGGTGGAGCGTCATCGCCGGCGAACGAGCCATGATTCCCCCGGAATGGAGGCGGCGGTCGTCTTCTCCGCCTCCGCCGCCGAAGTGGCGGCACAGCCAGGCTGTCGCCCGCGCCCGACGGAGTCACGTTTCCCGTACGAATCCGTACACCCCGCTCCTAGACTCGGGTTGCCCGACGCACGGATTCACGGGGGTGCGAACGTCATGAGTGGGCAGCGGGGCGGGATGCCGGATCCGGAGGGCGCCGCAGATCTGGGGCAGTTCGTCGAGTTGTTGGCAGACCTGCGGGCGTGGGCGGGGATGCCCTCGTACCGCACGCTCGCGAGACGGGTCGGGCCGCTGATGAGGCCCGCACGCGTGCTCTCGCTCTCCACGCTCGCGGACGTCTTCAGACCCGGGCGCCGTCGCCTGGACCTCGACCTCGTCACGGCGATCGTGCGGGCTCTGGGCGTGAGCGAAGACGAAGCCGGGCGCTGGCGCGAGAGCGGCATCAGAGTCCATCGGGACGCGAAGACGGGCGGACCCATCGGGGTGTTGCACCAACTCCCGGCGGACCTGGCCGTGTTCACCGGACGCGAGAAGGAACTCGCCGATCTGATCGCCACCACGACCGGTCCGGGCTCGCGGGCCACCACGGTGGTGATCTCCGCGATCGAGGGCATGGGCGGTGTGGGCAAGACCCAACTCGCCGTTCACGCCGCACATCACCTGGTCCGGTCAGGACACTTCACCGACGTCCAGCTCTACGTGAACCTGCACGGGTTCGACCCCGAGCACGAGCCCGCGGACCCGTCGGAGGTTCTGGCGGCGTTCCTTCGACAGCTCGGAGTACCGGGTGCCCAGGTACCATCCGAGACGGGCGAGCGAGCGGCGATGTTCCGAGACCGAATGAGGGACAGGGCCTCCGTCCTCATCCTCGACAACGCCGGGGACGAGGAACAGGTCAGGGAGCTGATCCCGGCCCACTCCGGCTGCCTGGTCCTGATCACCAGCAGGCGCAGTCTCACGGGCCTGGACGGTGCGAAGATCCATCGGCTCGACGTCCTCGGCGACGCCGATGCGGTCGATCTGCTGACGGCCGTCGCGGGTGGGGAACGGATCGAGAGCGACCGCGTCGCGGCCGCGAAGGTCGCCCGAGCCTGCGGCAACCTCCCCCTGGCGTTGACGATAGCCGCGGCGCGGCTGCGGGCCCGTCCTTCCTGGACCGTTTCCGACCTGGTGGAACACCTGAACCGAGGGGGCCTGGACGCGATGACGGTCGGCCTGCGTTCGTTGCGGCGGGTGTTCGACCTGTCCTTCGACGCCCTACCCCCGCACAGACGGTTGATGTTCCTGCTGCTGGGGATCCAGCCCGGCACCGACGTGACGACGGAGGCGGCTGCGGCCCTGGCCGGCGTCGGTCCGCGTGCGGCACGCGGCACGCTGGAAGCCCTGTGCGACGAATACCTCCTGCTGCAGCGTTCACCGGGACGGTTCGAACTCCACGACATTCTGCGTGCCTACGCGCTGGAGACGGCCGCCGACCGGCTCCCGCCGGCCGAGCGTGTCCCGGCCACGGATCGGCTGCTGACCTGGTACGCCCAAACGGTCGAGGCCGCCGCGACCACCCTCCTGCCCTCGCTGGGCCTGCCGCCCGCCTCCTGTTCGACCCTTCAGGCTCCCGCGACGCAGTTCACCGAACGCAGCGACGCCGTCGCCTGGTTGGAGGTCGAGCACGCCAATCTTCTCGCGGCGGCGACCGTCGCCATCGCTACCGGCCGGCTCGACGCCGCGTGGCGGATTCCGGCCGCCGCCTCGGTGTTGCGGGCCGTGAACCAGAACTGGCTCCAGTGCGAAGCCCTGCTCACCGAAGCCCTGTCTGCGGTCCGGCATACCGGCGATCTCGCCGCACAGGCCTGGCTCCGGAACCGCCTGGGCGCGACAGCCACCGAACTGGGCCGGACGAGGGAGGCGGAGGCGATGTTCACCGAGGCCCTTGCCGCGCGGCGCCGCCTCGGGGACCGCGACGGAGAGGCCGCGGTGCTCAACAACCTCGTCATCTTCTACGGCCGCACCGACCGCCCCCGACTGGGCCTCGAACACTCCGTCCTCGCTTTGGAGTTGGCCCGACGCGAAGGCAACACCGACCGCGAGGCGTCCGCTCTCAACGCCATGGCGGCCTGCCTGTCCCGGCTCGGCCGCAATGCGGAGGCCCTGGAAGTGATGCTCGAAGTGGTGGCGATCCGCGAACGGCGCGGCGACGGCCACCGCCTCGCCCTGGCGTACGTCGTCACCGGTTCACGGCACCTCGACCTGGGCCGATTCGAGGCGGCGGAGGTCTGCGACGTCAAGGCGCGCGAGATCGCTCGCCGCAGCGGTGATCGCTTCGGGGAGGGCGAGGCACTTCTCGGACAGGGCAAGGCCCTGCTCGGACAGGGACGGCGGACGCTCGCGAAAAGCCGCCTGCGGGAAGCGGCCGACATCTTCGAGGAACTGGACGCCGGAGACTACCTGGCCGAGGCTCGCCGGTTCATGACGGACGCCGACGGGTGAAGGAGCCCGCGGCCGCCGGGCACGCCGTCGGCTCGGCCAGTCGACCGTGTCGAGTGCCGCCGCGTAGCGCTCCGACGCAACGGGCGAGGTTCAGGAGAGATCTTCACTGTCTCCCCACAATGGGATCTCCCGGAAGGGCTCCTCCCCGCCCAGGAGTGCGATGCTCCCGGGGGTGGTCGCCTTCAGGTCCGCGCTGGGCACCAACGCCTTCGTCTCGATCGTTTGTCCAGGACGCGGGGGACCAGCCGGGCGCCCGAGGCGGTCTCGAAGACCTGCCGGGGACGGGGCGGGCGGTGGTGGTGGTGCTGCTGCTCTGCGCCCATGCGTTCGTCCCTGCGGGCGTCGTTGCGGACCGTCTCCGCAGGTCGGTTGTGAAACTCCCGGGCGCCAGGCCCGGATCGGGGGAGTCGGGGCTGTCGCCGGTGATCGACACGAACGCCGTGTACCGCCCGCACACCGCCGCCGTCCCGGGCGCGGCTGCGGCGCCGGAGGCGCACCGGGCAACGTCCCGGCCGCGGCCCGAGCCGCCGAACGCGCCCTGGCCGCAGGCGGCGACAGCGCCGACATGGCCGCCCGCGCCGGCCGGACCCCGAAGTGCGCGGCGGTGAGGCGACGGTCGCCGCGCCGTTTTTCCTCGACCCGTCTCTCAGGGTGGATCAGGCGCCCGCTCCGCCGGAGCTCGCAGGTGAGCGCATCCGACAAGGCGGCGGCGAACTTGTCGACAGGGTAGATGACTTCGTGCAGCACCCGGCGACTCAGACCGCTGACTTGCCGACGGATCTCACGCGGAGGTGCGCGGGCGACGATCTTCCCCGCGACCAGGATGGCCTACGCGTCCGCAGAGGCGTTCGACCTCGTCGAGCCGATGTGTGGTCAGGAGGATTGCCGTGCCGGCCGCCTTCAGCTTCTCGATGACGTCCCCGAGTCGGTTGTCGGGCCCTGCTTCTTCTCCTCTTGCCCAAGGTCTCGGTTCCTCTCGGACGGTTTCGGGCGGAGGTGACGACGAGCGGGGCGTGCGGGGTCGTGAAGGCGGGGCGTGGGGTGTCCGCGGCGGCACGGGACCGGTTGCGTGACGACGGGCGCGCCATCGGCGTGCGGACTGGTGATTTCGCCCGGCGTCGTCGCGGAGACGGCGCGGAACCACCATGGGCGGGTGCCCCCGAGCGCGCCGGCTGCGGGCCCGGTGGGGCCGACCACGGTGTGACGGATCGGTTCACCCGCGCGCCGCTCCGCGGTGCCGGCGGTTCGAGTCGCGGTGGGCGGAGTCGTACTGCTCGAGGAGGGGGCGCCTGCGGTCCCACGTCTTCAGGCGGCCGTTCTGCTCGGCCTGTCGGCGGGCGATGCCGGACAGCGCTTCGAGGACGATGCGGCTGCCGAGCATCGCGGTGATGTCGGCGTGGTCGTGGCCGGGGGCGACCTCGACGACCTCGACACCGACGATGGGTAGTTCGTAGGCCAGGCGGCGAACGCTGTCCAGGAGTTGGCGCGAGGTCAGGCCGCCGGGCTCCGGGGTCCCGGTCCCGGGGGCCATGCCGGGGTCGACGACATCGACGTCCACCGAGAGGTAGACGCCGTCGCAGTCGTCCAGTGCCGTGCGCGACGCCTCGGCCAGGCAGGTTTCCAGGCCGCGTTCCACGATCTCGGTCATCTCGTAGGAGCGCATGCCCTGTTCGGCCATCCACTCCAGAGTGTCGGGGCCGGGCCAGTAGCCGCGCAGGCCCAACTGCAGGAAACGGTCGCTGCGGGCCGCGCCCGATTCGAGCAGGCGGCGCATCGGCTGGCCGTGGGCGATGAGGGAACCGTGGCAGATGTCGCCGGTGTCGGCGTGTGCGTCGAAGTGGACGACCGAGACCCGGCCCCAGCCGACCGCGCGTGCGACGCCGGTGACGTTCGGGAGGGCGATCGAGTGGTCGCCGCCGAGTATGAGGGGCGTCTTGCCGGCGGCCGAGACGGTGTTCACGGCCCGTTCCAACGCGGCGTGTGCCTCCTGTGCGTTGCCGCTGAACATCATGACGTCGCCGGCGTCCATGACGCGCAGGTCGAGAAGTCCGTCCACGCCCAGCGCGAGGGAGGGCCGGCTGCCGTCGTGTTCGAGGTAGCAGGCCTGCCGAATGGCCTTGGGCCCGAAGCGGGCGCCGGAACGGTACGAGGTGCCGCCGTCGTAGGGTGCGCCGAGGATGACCACCTGGGCGTCATCCCACGTGGAGCGTTCGTCCAGGTTGCAGGGAGGGACGCCGAGGAATGTGACGTCGGGGCCGTACATCGCGCCATAGCGGGTCATGGAAGAGTCCTTTGCATCATGCGGAACGGACCGCCGGGCCGACTTGTTGCGGTGCGGCGCCGTGCGGAGCGGGGAGCAGGTCCGTCGATCGGCGAACGGGTACGCCAAAGCGGGTGCGCACACCACGCTTTGCCCGACCCGCCCACCCGTCGCGGCGCCCACCGCGCCAGGCCCAAATCCTCACAGCCTTGCGCCACCACAAGGTATGGAGGAGCTTTCGACAGCGCTCCATATGGTCTATGGAGGCTGCGCGTCACCCGCCGGTTGTTCGGCTGCCCGGTGGGGCGGTTCGGTCAGGGCACCCTTCGGATCGATGCCACGCGGTGCAGTTCCTCTCGTACCCGCTCCACCAGAGCAGGCCGTGGGCCTTGGGGGGTGAGGAACCGGACGCTGCGAGAGCCGAGGACCTGCACGGCGGGGCGGACGACGACGTCGTACCCCTCCTCCACGGCGAGTTCGGGTACGAGAGCGACGGCGGTGCCGGCTGCGACGAAGCCGTGGACCACACCGTAATCATCGGTCCTGAGCACCGTCCGGGGGCGGAACCCAAGGGACTGGCACGTCGCGAAGAGAGTCTGGTCGCTGGGGTCGTACGAGCCGCGAGAGACGATCCACCCGTCGTCGGCGAGCAGTTCGATATCGACAGGACCCACCGACCGGGCCTGAGGGTGCGACGCGGGGAGCAACACCCGGTACGGATCGTCGAACAGGGTTTCGGCCCGTATGTCGGCGCCGTATCGTGCCTCGGCTCCACCGATGTCGTAGATCACGGCGCAGTGCAGCGACCCGGCTCGTACCTGTGCGACCAGATCGAGTGGTTCGGCCTCGATCAACTCGACGCGCACACCCGAACCGATCGCGGCGTCCCGTACGGCCCGGGGTAGCAACCGCGAGGCCGCGGAGTGGAAGGCGCCGATGCGCAGCGTCGACACGCCGTGTTTCATCCGGGCCTCGACATCCGCCTCGACCGCTTCGATCCGGTCGAGGACAGCGCCCGCATGCTCCAGAACCGTCGTGCCGAGGTCCGTCAGGATCGCCCCGGTGGGACCGCGCTCCACCAGCTTGGCCCCCAAGTGCGCCTCCAGCGCTCCGAGGTGGTAGCTGATGGTCGGTTGTCCGTAGTGGAGTTCGCGGGCGGCCCCGGCCAACGAACCGCTCGAGGCGATGGCGCGGAGAACCTGAAACTGGCGAAGATCGAGCATCCATACATGCTATGTATCCCGGCTGCGCAGCCGGCCTCGTTCAGATTGCCTCCGTGTCCTACACGCGCCGCCCGTCTGGTCGACAGCGGAAGCTCTACGATGCTTTCGGCCGCACGATCACGCAGCCCAGCGGGGCCGACAGGACTCATGGTGCCAACGACCTCGTCCGGCGAACAGGCAGTCGGTGATGAGGCCGGGAGGCACCGGTCTCACCGCGGTAGGAGTCGTCATGGGCGGGAACAGCGTTGCCATCCGGCGCCCCGCACCGATACCGACACCCTGACCACACACGTCGGGGAGGAGCTGTGGACCCCCGACGGCCACTCGGTGCTCCACCGGGCCGGGAAAAGCCTCTCCTCCATGGGCCCGCACACCGCGGCAACCCGCCACTGGACAGCGCCTCGCTGCCGACGCCGGCCGGTTGCTCGGGACCCGAACGTCCCGACACCGTCGTGGCGGCGAACGTTCCGCGGGTCCGGTGCAACCAGTGCCGGACACGATTTGGGTTCCGACGGACGAGATTCCGATAGTTCGCAGGTGGTTTGTGGCCGGCCGTCATCGCGCGTCCGATCATGGACCGCGTGGACGGTCTTCCGAGGACGGGATGCGCGACCCGGTCGAGGCGGACGAGGGTGACACGGAACCCGACTGGTGGGACGAGGACTTGCACGACTTCTCGCCGTCCTGACCCTGGTGACGCGGGGCGTGGTGTCCCGACCGGTCGGACTCTCGCCGCGCGGACGCCCCGACCCGGTCCGGCGAACGCCTCGGTCCACCCGGACTGCGGTGCCCTGCGCGACCGACCACGTTGCCCGGGCACGGCCGGGCCGGGGCGCACGGGTACGCTGCGCGGGGCGGTCGCCGTACCCGCTCGCCACGCCGCGACCGGTGCCGGAGCCGCACGCCGAGGTCATTTCGTCAGAGGAGCCACACCCTCGGGGCACCGGCGGAACTCGTCGTCTTTGCCACCGAACTCGCCGACCACGTACGCCGGGCCAAGGGCGGCGTCTGGACGCCGGAACACATCGGCCTTCGCGAGACCCTGCCGCTCACCGCTCTCGGCAGTGTCGACCAGAAGGCACTGCGGGCGGGGTGACCCCGGGGCACGGCCCGCGCCCCGCGGTCACCCCGAGAGGACCGCGTCCACACGGCGGGCCCGAGGCT
>NZ_JBHZAV010000279.1:0-8831 GCF_042754445.1 Embleya sp. NPDC059213 | reverse complement strand
GCCGACCACCTATATCTACACTGCTTTTGTCGTCGGCAGCGTCTGATTTGTATACTCCACAGTGGGGGCCCCGGGCGCGGCGGCGCACTGCGCGCGCCCGGACGGCCCGCCACCCGCGACCCGCCTTCGGCGTGGTCGCGGGTGGCCTGGTGGGTGCTGGGCATCGCCCGCTGTGGATCACAACCCGCAACGATTGATCCGGTCCGCCTCCTCCGGCGGTGCCGGGACGGTGCGGCTCGGCGGCGGCGGTGTGCCGTTCCGGGTCCAGGCGGCCAGCGCGTCGAAGGCCGTGGCGAAGCACGGGGACATCGACTGGATCACCTCGGGCATGGCCCGGTACAGGCCGTCCGCGTGGGTGCCGTTGGTGACCCGGTAGTAGCGGTGCAGGTCGCCGCGACCGGCGTCGTCGACCATCCTCGCGTACACGTCACCGCTCCTGGTGATCGGCAACAACGCGTCCAACGTGCCCTGGAGACTGATCAGCGGACGCTTGATCCGTCCGGTCGACGACAACCGTTCGATCGCTTTGTGCACGGCGGCCGGGCGATCGGCGTAGACGTAGTCGGTGTCGCAACCCTTGATCGTGTTCGCCGGGCAGAACGGCGTGCCGGCCTCCTTCGGGCCGTCGTACCCGGGGTCGAGCTCCTCGCGCATGGTGCGCTGGAGCGAGTCCCACAGGTTCAGATAGTGGAATCCCCAGAGCGGCTCGGAGCCGACCGGGTAGCTGGCCGCGTGCATCTCCTCCAGGCCGCCGGGCACCCGGTCGCGGAACTTCGGGTAGGCGCGCAGCGCCGCCGGCGCCGTGTCCAGGATGTTCGGCGCGTCGGGCGTGAGCAGCAGGCCGTGCAATTCGACGCCGCCGGTGAACAGGCCCGGGTTGTTCTCCAATTGCCAGCGCACCAGGTAGCCGGCCGCGGAGGCGCCGGCCATGAACGTGGTCGCGGGCCGCCGACCGTAGTGCCGCGTGGCGACCTGCTTGGCGGCGACCGTCAACTGCGCCACCCGCTCGTGCCATTCGGCGATGGCATCGCCGGGACGCCGGCCGTCCCGGTAGATCCGCTCCCCGGTGTTGCCCTTGTCGGTGGCCGCGTAGGCGAAGCCTTGCGCGAGCACGTGGTCGGAGATCAGCCGGTCGTTGGCGTACTGCTCGCGCAGGCCGGGCGGGCCGGCCACGACCAGGCCGCCGTTCCAGTTCCTCGGCAGCCGGATTACGAACTGGCTGTCGTGGTTCCACCGGTGATTGGTGTTGGTGGTGGAGGTGTCCGGGAAGTAGCCGTCGAGTTGCACGCCCGGGACGCCCGACGGATCGACCGTGCCGGCCGTCTCCAGGCCGGCCCAGTCCTCCGGGTCGGTGTGTCCGGAGGCGACGGTGCCGGCCGTGGTCAGATCCGCCAGGCAGGCACCGATCACATGCTCCGCGCCGGGCACGCGCACTCGGCACGCCGACGCCGCGGCGATCGAATCGGACTCGGGTATCGCGCTCGCCGCCGTCGAGCCCAGCGTCGTGGCCAGCAGCAGCGCGGCGGCGACGGCCAGTGGGCGGGTGGTCTTCAGCAAGGAACTGCCCTTCGTGGGATGGGGTGGGGAGCCGGATTCGGCAGTGCCGAGACTAGGAAGGGCCGGGGAGCGGGCCACAGATGCCGACCGGCCACACCGCGATCGGTCTCCGCCCCGGGGTGTGCGGCGGCGCCGCCGAACGGCACATGACCTTCGGCCAAGGTTCGGCACGCCCCCGGCCGCACCGGTCCCGGGCGCTTCATCCGCGGGTATCGTTCGGCGCACCGCACCGGGGATCGAACAGGGGTACCAAGATGACCGCGTCGTCACCGCCGGCCCCGACCGCGGGGGTGTCCCGGCCGATGTCCTGGCTGCCGAGCACGGTCTACGCCGTCGTGTTGATCGGCGGACTCCACGGCGGCGTGATCGAGGCCGGCCCGATCCGGCCGCTGCGACTGGTCGGGTTCGCCGGGTGTCTGCTGCTCCTGGTCGCACTGGATCGCCGGGAGGTCTACCGCCACCCGGTCCGTACCCCGCCTCGACCGGCCGTGTTGTTGCTGATCGGCCGACTGGCGCTGTTCGCGGCGGCGGCCGGGCTCGACCGCTCCGGCGTGTCCCGGGCGCTGTTCGTCCTGGTGCCGATCACCGCCTACTTCGCCTTCGGCCGGCGGGTCGGCGTGGCGCTGAGCACGGTGTGCGTGGCGGTGATTCTGCTCGCCGACGTGCTGTGGGTGCCCGAGTGGTATCTGCGGACCGACATCGTCACCGACCTGCTGATGTCCGGCCTGGGCCTGGTGCTCGCCGTGGCGATGGCCTCGATCGCGGTGGGCGAGCAGGCGGGTCGGGTCCGGCTGGAGGACACGCTGCGCGAACTGCGCGACTCGCACGCGCGGTTGGCCGACTACGCGGCCGGGGTCGAGCGGCTTTCGGTGGCCCAGGAACGCAACCGGCTGGCCCGCGAGTTCCACGACGGCCTCGGCCACCATCTGACCGCGATCGCCATCCAGTTGGAGAAGGCATCGGCGTTTCGGGACCTGGACGCCCGCGTCGCCGAACGGGCACTCGCCGACGCACGCTGGTCGGCGAGCCGGGCACTGGACGAAGTCCGGGTGTCGGTACGGGCGCTGCGGGACGAGGGGGAACCGTTCTCGTTGTCCGCGGCGCTGGCGGACCTGGTTCGGCACGTCGAGGGCGGCCCCGCCCGGGTGACTCTGGACGTGGCCGGCGAGGAGCACGGTTACCACGTCGAATCGCTCACCGCGCTGTATCGCGCGGCGCAGGAGGGTCTGACCAACGCGCACCGGCACGCCGGCGCCGGGCACGTCGCGGTGTCCGCCCGCTACGGCGAACGCGAGGCACGACTGGTGGTCGCCGACGACGGGCGCGGCTTCGTCCCCGGTCCCACCCTCGGCGATCGTGCGCTCGACAGCGCGGACGGCTTCGGCCTGCGGGCGATGCGCGAACGGGTCGACCTGCTCGGCGGCCGGGTCGAGGTCGACGCCGCACCCGGGCAGGGCACCGTGGTCACGGTCACGGTGCCGCGCGTACCGGCGCGTGTCGGGGCGTCGAGCCGGTGAGCGGACACGAGGAGGACCCGGTACGGGTGTTGGTGGTCGACGACCAGGAACTGGTGCGCGAGGGCATCGCCTCGCTGCTGGGTATCCAGCCCGGCATCACGGTGATCGGCGCGGTCCCGGACGGCCGCCAGGCGGTGGACATCGCGTGTGCCGAGCATCCGGACGTGATCCTGATGGACGTCCGGATGCCGGTGATGGACGGTGTCACCGCGGTCGCGCTGCTGAGCGAACGCGCGCCGCTGTGCCGGGTGATCATGCTGACCACGTTCGACGACGACCGGTACGTCTCGGAGGCGCTGCGGGCGGGCGCGATCGGCTACCTGCTCAAGAATCTGCCCTCGGCACAACTGGCCGCCGCGATCCGACTGGCCCGCGCCGGCGTCGCCCCACTCGACGCCTCGATCACCCGACGCCTGGCCGCGCCCCGGCCCGAGCGGCCGACCCCGCCGCGCGACCCGGACCCGGGCCCGGACCCGAGCCTCGGTCCGGATCCGGGCCGCGCACTCGACGTGCTGACCGGGCGCGAGATCGAGGTGCTGCGACTGATCGCCACCGGGTCGACCAACCGCGAGATCGCCGGCCGCCTGTTCCTCAGCGAAGGCACCGTCAAGAACCACATATCCCGGATCCTGTCCCGGCTGAACCTCCGCGACCGCACCCACGCGGCGATCTACGCCCGCGACCGCGGCCTGCTCTAGGAACCACTGACGAAAGCCGGCGACACCTCGAGGAACCGAAGGTCAAGGGGCGGATCGGCGCGCTGCCCGACCGACGGGACGTCAACCGCTGTCGAGCGCCGAGGGGCGCCGAGACCCCTCGGCACGAGACCCGCTAACCGCAGTTCATCGTCACGCTCGCGTAGAAGACATGGCCGCGGTACGGGTCGTCGAAGACCTCGAAGACCTGTGGCGCGTCGGCCGCTTCGCAGGAGTAGCGGCCGTCCGTGCGGGCCGACTCCCGGGCGTCCTCGACCGCGGCCCGAACCGCTGTCGGCCGTCGGGCCCATGCCCCCGCCGCAGTACAGCGCCGTCCCGCTCGCCATCGCCGGCGCGCCGGCGGACAGCAGGGCGGCGGCCAACCCGGCCACGAACAGTGCGCCCCGGGTCAGCCGCGTGGAAGTTGTCGCCATCGTCGATCCCCTCCTGATTCCGCAGGGCCCGGCGGTGGGCGGGGCCCTGGAGTCTCCGTCACCTACACGGCCGGCCGGCCGCACGGGTTCACCGGGCCGCGGTTCACCCGTCCGCGTCCGCCCACCGGTCCAGGATCGCCGCCGGGTCGTCGCCGCCGGGCGGTGGGATGTACCGCGCCCCGGGCGAGGCGTGTGCGGGGGGCGTGTAGGCGCCGCGATCGATCAGGCGGCGGATGTTGGCTCGATAGATCTCGTCCACGTCGGCATGGCCCGTCGGATCGTGGTCGAGCCACAGATTGGCCGGGTGCACGGGGCGGTCGTACATCCGGCGGAAGAGTTCGGTGCGCAGGTCCTTCAGCCAGTTGGAGTTGAGGTTCATCACCCGGAATCGGCGCAGCGCCTCGATGTCCACGATGCCGGCGACGAAACTGTTCGCGCCGGAGACCGTGTGTGCGATCACGGCGCCGAGGTGGTCGACGATGTGCGAGTGCCCACCGCCGATGTCGTACGGATGCCGGGCGTCGGGAGTCACGTACACCGGGCCGACGTTCGGGCAGACCATGTACAGGGAGTTGAAGTGCGCGTGGGCCCGGTTCTGCAAAAGCCACGTGCCGCCGGGGTCGGGGCCGGCCTGGGTCATCGGCACCGCCTCGCTGGGTCGGTACACCACCTCGGCCCCGCCCAGCGCCAACGCCCTTACCGCCTCCGGGTATTCGCCGTCGCTGCAGCAGATCGTGCCGATGTTGCCGATGTCCGGGGTGCGCAGGACGGGGTAGAAGGCGTCGATCCCGTCGCCGAACACCTCGACCCAGCGATCGTAGACGTCGTGCGGGGTGCACGAATGCTCGCGGCACCAGACGTGGTTCTTGGCGGCACGGTGCACGATCTCGCCGTCGGGGGAGATCACGAACAGCACGTTGAAGTAGCGGTCGGGGACGATCTCGGGCCAGCGCGCCTTGCACTGGACGACCAGGTAGGTGCCGTAGTGGCGGGCGAGGGCGGCGAGGCGGTCGGTCTCGGGGCCGGGGATGTCGATGAACAGGTCCCGGGCGGCCCGGACGTGCGGGAGGTCGAAGATCTCGTCGGTGAAGCCGGTGAGCGCGCCCTCGGCGAGCGCGATCAGCTTGACCGGCATGTTGATCCCGATGGTGGAGACGGCGGCGTGGATGGCGTCCTCGATCGTGTCGAGGTTGCGGGTGATGTGCCGGCGGGCGCCGATGCCGTGCACGATCGTCGACAGTCCGACGGCCAGGTAGGGCGCGATCGGTTCGGGCCCGCTCACGCGCCGCACCAGTCGATCGCCGCGAGCGCGTAGGTACGGGCCGCGCAGATGATCTCGTCGATCGCGCAACGTTCGTCGTAGGCGTGCGCCATGGCGAGTCGACCCGGTCCCAGGCCCACGGTCGCGATGCCGGCGCGGCAGAGCCAGGTGGAGTCGGTCGCGGAGGGGAACGCCTCGATGCCGGGCCGGGCCGCGTACGGACTGTCGTGTCCGGCCAGTTCGCGCGCGCCGGCCACGACGTTGCACAGCGGATGGGTCGGGTCCACGCGCGATCCGGGGTAGCACAGTTGCCAGGTGACCACCGGCGGATGCTCGCGCAGCCATGGGTCGGTGGCGGCGACGTGCGCGATGTGGCTCTCGATCTCCTCCCGGATCGTGTCCTGTTCCTCGGCCGGCGGGTGGAACACCGCGTAGACCATGCTCATTCGGTCCGGAATGAAGGCGCCGCTGCGGGAGTGTCGGGCGCCGCCGTCGAGGGCTCCGGGGGCGATGGTGAACTGTCCGGGTTCGAAGAGCGGGTCGAACTTCGTGATCGCCCAGTCGTGTTCGAGGCGCCGAAGGGCCTCGTGGATCACCAGTCCCCGGTCGATCGCGCTGACCGCGATCGGGTCCCGCGTGCCCTGCCCGCGCAACATGCGTCCGCGCATGGACGAGTGGGCGCTTTTGCCGACCACGTCGACCTGCATCACCAGCACGCCGGGGGTCGCGGCCATGACGGTCAACGGCTTTGCTGCGCCCGTGGGTTCGGCCACGATCGCGCCGTCGGCGGTGTAGCCGCGCGCGAGCACCGCGGAGGTGCCCATGTGGTGTTCGAGGTTCTCCTCGCCGACCACGGCCTGGAGGATCAGGTCGCCGCGCAGCCGCACCCCGGCCTCGCGCAGGGCGCGGGCCGCGAACGCCTGCGCGACCAGGCCGCTCTTCATGTCGGCCGAGCCGCGGCCGTGGATCCAGCCGTCCTCGATCGCCGCGTCGAACGGGTCGCCGGACCGCCACGCGGCGGGGTCGCCGGGCGGGACGACGTCGACGTGACCGTTGAGGATCAACGAACGGCCGCCCCCGGTACCCCGGATCACCCCGACCGCGTTGTCCCGCCCGGGGTCGACCGCGAATACGTCGACCTCGGCGCCGGCGTCGGTGTACACACCGGCCAGCAGGCGCGAGACCGCGCCCTCGGCGCCGACCACGTCGGCGTAGTCCTCGCCGGGGAAGGTCGGCGTGACGCTCGGGATTCGAATGGCCGCGGCGAGGGTGGCCAGCAACTCGTCGCGCAGGTCGTCGATTCGGGCGAGTACCTGCTCGTGTGCGGTCATCGGCCGTTCTCCGTTTCGGGTTCGTCGCCGGCGTCCGCGAGGTCGCCGCTGTCGTGCACGGTGCGTCCGCCGAGGAGGGTGCGCAGCACCCGGGTACCCGGGAGGTCGTCGAGGTCGCAGCGTGCGGGGTCGCGGTCGACGATCGCGATGTCCGCGTGGTGGCCGGGTACCAGGGCGCCGATGTCCGGCCAGTCCAGCACCCGGGCGGCGCCGGTGGTCCACATCCGCAGTGCCTGGGCGCGGGTGAGGACCTGGTCGGGACCGGCGTTACGGTGCCCGGAGCCGGCGAACTCGTGTGTCTGGGCCAGTTTGATCTGCTCCCACGGGTTCTTCGGTCCCCAGTCGGTGCCGCCGCCGAGGTCCAGGCCCGCGTCGAGCAGTCGGCGCAGCGGGACGAGATCACGCCACACGTGCTCGCCCATGCGCTCCCCGTACATCCGGCCCTTGCCCCACGCGAAGCCGACCGACGTGGTGACCTGGAATCCGAGCGCGCGGTAGCGGCGGACCTGGTCGGGGGTGATCGTGATCGCGTGTTGCAGGATCCAGTGCCGATCACGGAAGTCGTGTTCGCGGACCACACGTTCGGCGATCGCCAGGAAGTCGTCGTGCTCGCGGAACGCGCCCAGGCACATGTTCGCGCGGATCCCGCGTTCGGCGCAGAACCGGACGAAGAGTTCCTCCTTCTCCAGGGACAGGAATCGAACTCCCCGGGTGGGCGAGCCGAACGGGCCGGTGTACGGCTCGTGGGTCGCGAAGTAGCCGGAGAAGCACGGGCCGCCCGGACTCATCGTGATGCCGTCGATCCGCAGGAACTCGTCGTCGCGCTCGTAGGGTTGTGCGGTCAGTCGCTCCAGACGGGCCCCGAATTCGGCCGTGCTCAGCGGCTCGAACGGGGTGAAGATGACCGACTCGATGTCGGGCGCGGCCAGGACCCGGAAGGTGAGCCGGCCCTGGGCGCGCAAGTGCCGGTATACCTCGATGTGTTCGGGTTCCATCGCGTGACCCTCGTACACCGTGGTCACCCCGTGCGCGGTGAACCGGGCCATCTCGTCGAGGGTGCCCTGCACGGCGCGGGCGGGGTCGAGCGGGGGCAGCTTGGTCAGGATCTGGGACCAGAACGGGTCGTACGTGTAGTAGTTGGTGACCGGCCCGCGCAGGATGCCGGTGAGTTCGCCGTTGTCGTCCTTGTCGATTTCGACGTCGCAGACCCGGTCGGGCAGGAAGGCGCTCAGCCCGACGGCGCGCAGTCCCGCGCTGTTGAACGCCACCACGTTCGGCATGCGCGGCGCCCAGGCCTGGATCAGCACCGGGTGGTCGGCGGTCGCCGCGTCCAGGGTGTGCCGGTCGGGCAGGCGCCGTTCGGCGAGGTCGGCCGACGAGCGCCGGACGAAGTAGTGCGGTTCCCCGACCGGCGTGCACATGATCCACTCGCCCGGGGGCGTGTGTGCCGCGTGCTCGCGGATCCGCGCCACGATGTCGGCGTGGTCGACGGCGTCGGTCAGGTCGACCAGGCCCGCCGCCAGGCCACCGAAGTGCAGCACGTGCGGGTGGGTGTCGATCAGACCGGGCAGCACGGTCGCCCCGGCGACGTCCATCGTCCGCGCGCCCCGGCCGGCGAGGCTCGCCATGTCGCGGGCGCCGCCGGTGGCGAGCACCCGCCCCGCCTCCACCACCAGCGCCTCGGCGTCCGGCGCGGACGGATCGAGGGTCAGTACGTTGCCACCGGTGATGAGTGTCCTGGCCATCCGCTGCCTCCGCTCCGACCGGCGGGTCCGGTCATCGGGTGAAGGTAGGCGGGCAGGCGATGGGGCACATCGATCCAACGGTTGACACCCGACCTTGACCCCTCGGTTCGGGCGCGGTTAGGTTCGACCTGCCTCCCTTCGACCTCCTCGTGTCGATCTCCTCGGTCGGCCTCCTCGGTCGGCCTCTCCTCGACCCCTTCCCTCGGTCGACGCGGCGGCCCCCCTGTACCCCAGCAGCCCACGATCCCCGGGCGGCGCGCCCGGGGTGGCCGCGTGCGTGGCGCGGAGGTT
>NZ_JBHZAV010000278.1:0-8833 GCF_042754445.1 Embleya sp. NPDC059213 | reverse complement strand
TCTCGGGCGGGGGGGGTGGGGGGGGGGGGGGGGGGCCCCGCGCGGCGGGGGGGGGCCCCCCCCCCCGGGGCCGCCGCCGCCCACCCCCCGTTGGTCGGGGGGGGGGGGGGGCCCCGCCCGACCGGTGTGGTCCACCGTCACGAAGGATCCTCGGGGCGGCCGGTGCCGTTGGCGGCGTCCTCCCCGAACGGGTCGAGCTTGTCGATGTAGCCGACGGTGATGTTCTCGGGGGCGATGTCGATGTCCTCGGCGAGGGCGGACAACGCCGCGCCCCAGGCGACCTGGTCGGCGGCGGTCTGCGGGACGTGCAGGGTGACCAGGTTCCGGTCGTCCGGCACCCCTTCGAGGGCGAAGCCGGGCACGGACTCGACCTGGACGTACGGCGGGTACTTGTTGTCGCCGACGGTGTAGCGGCGGGTCTCCACCACGCCGAAGTGGTGCCACTCCGCGGCGGCCTGCTTCAACTGCTCCTTGTAGGTGCCGCTCAGACCACGCAGCCAGGAGGCCCGGTTGGCGAACGCCGCTTCGCGCTCGTCCTCCGAGGGCGTCGACCCGCCCTCCTTGTTGACGACCCGGAAGTCGCGCTCGGCCAGCACGTGGTTGGGTACCCGGGCGGGCCAGAAGGTCGGCAGGTGCGGGTCGTACCGGGGGCCCAGGCCGAGGGTGGACTCGTAGCCGGAGCGGCAGCTCGCGGTGTCCGTCTGCCACGGGATGGCCATCCACCGGGTCAGACCACCCGGGCCCTGGGCGTGCAGCGGGCCGTCGGCGCCCAGTGCCCGCTCGGGAGTGAGCTCGGCGCCGTAGTCGGGCTCCACCTGCCCCTCGGCGCGGTGCAGGATGCGGAACGGTTCGGCGAACATCGTCGCGTGCCGAATCGGCCAGGTGACCTCGCAGCCGGGGTGGAAGGCGTCGGCTAGGCAGAAGTCGAGGGCCGCCCGGTCCAACAGCCCGGGCTGATCGGCGACGGGTGCCTTCTCCAGGTGGCGCGGGAAGCCGCTCCGGGCGGTGCCGACGAAATCGCCGTCGGACCACTTGAGCAGCATGTCCATCTGGAGGTCGGACAGAGTCATGTACTGCAGCGGCGACTTGGGCCGGCTGGACATGCCGTCGCCGTAGAACCACGGCCAGGTCATCGGCGCCAGGCCGTCCCGCTGGTAGTCGCGCATCGCGGTGTACACCTGGCGGCGCAGCTCGCGGTAGGTGTTGCCGGGCTTGGAGAGGCGCCGCTGCATCTCGGCGGTGGTGAAGTCCTGCGGACCGGCGTAACCGAAGTGGGTGGCGAAGCCCTTGTTGACCCACTGCAGGGTGCTGAAGCGTTCCAGGAGGGGCTCGATGTGCTGTTCGAAGGACACCGGAGTCGGGCGGGGCAGTTGGCCGTTGCCGACGAAGACGTCCAGGAGCAGGTCGTAGACGGTGCGCACGGTCTTGACGTCCGGTGCGTAGTTGGGCGGGCCCACCACGACCCAGGCGGGTTCGACGTCGATGGGGTGGCCGTTCAGGGTGACCGCGGCGGTGACCGGGCCGTCCGAGATGTCGTCGTACCAGCCGTCGTTGTTGCCGAACGAGTGCAGTTCCTCGTTGTTCTTGGCGGCGGAGTGGCCGGAGCCGCCGAGCACCACGAGCCGGCCGTGCTCGTCGGTGTGCATCCGGCCCAGCGGGACGGGGATGTCCTGGAACGTGCCGCCGGTGAACTCCACGCTCTGGCCGGTTCCGGCGCGCAGGGTCTTGCGGCCGGGATCGATGACGAGGCGGCCGCGGTCGATGCCCTTGTTGCGCCGGGGCGTGCTGTGGCCCTGCATGTCGGGGATGTCGAGGGCGAGGCTGAACTCGTACCAGGCGGCCTTTTGGTTCGCGACGTGCACGCCCCACTCGATCGTGATTCCGGCGTCGGCGGCCGTCAGTTCGCGTACGACGTGGCCAGCCCTGTCGTAGCCGTAGAGGCGGAAGCGGGCCGCTTGGCGCTTGAAGGCGCCGGTGGCGTCCTTGAGCGAGCCGACCGGCATCGGGTCCGGGTCCGGTGTCTCGGGGCCGTAGTACCAGCCGTCGTCACGGGTGCTGTTGCCCACCCGGGCCACTCCGATCGCGGGGTGGATCTTCGCGTAGGCGATGTCGTTGCTCATGGGGGTTGCGGGTTCCTTCCGAGACGGCGAAGGTCGCGGGGTCGGCGCGCCGCGCCGGCGGGCGGCCGGGGGACCGGGCGACGGGGTGGGGGGACCGGGCCGCATGCGGCAGCCGGCGGGCCGGGAGGGCGCCCACGGCCGGCCGGGAGAGCGCGGCACGTCCTTCAGGTTGACCGATCGACTGCGGTCCATCCCTTTCCGGGCAAGGCAGTTCGTGTACTTCACCCGGATGGCGCGCGCCCGCTGTTTCGGTGGCCGACCGTGCGATCCGACGGTCCGACCGGTCCGGTCGAGTATTCGAAAAGCCGCCCGTCAGACGGTCGTACGGCTACGCGGTACGGCTCGCAGGCGCACCGGCGTGTCGTGGGCACGCCGCCATCGGCGCCGCCCCGCGCTTCCCCGTCCGTCGCCGCCCACCGGAGCCCACCCGGGCACTCACTGCCCTTCGCGGCCATTCCGCCGCCGACGCACGCCCGGCGCTCCGGGGACTCCGACAAACAGGGCCGCGCGGAACGCTGGTTGGCGCCCCGGCAGGCGTCGGAGGAGCCCGGGTCGTCGCCGACTCCCTGAATGCCGGATCTGCGGGGCGACTCCGCGCCGCGGTTCGCGGACGCGCTTGGTGCCGGGTCGGTCGCTCCGGCACTGCGACCGGCCGTGGCCACGTACGTGATCCGGATCCGCCGGACGGTGTCGGCCGCCCGGCTCCGCTCTCCCGCCCCGGCGACGGATGCCGTGCGTGCCGACGATCGCCGCTGCCACGAGCCGTCCTCCGGGCGGTTTCCTGCCGGCCGGTCCCGCGTCGTCTTCACCTCCCCATCGCTGCGGCGTTTGCGGTATCGGCAACTTTCGTTGCCCTCCTCGGCGATGGTTGGATTGAATGCGACGCATGGACGAGTCCTCACCCGTCGCCGACACACTGGCAGGGGTCGGCCCGCGACTTCGCCGCATCCGCACCGAGCGTGGCCTGACCTTGTCTGCACTGGCCGAGGCGACAGGGATCTCCATCAGCACCCTGTCCAGGCTGGAATCCGGCCGACGCCGCGCGAGCCTGGAAATCCTCCTGCCGATCGCGCACGCCCACCGGTTGCCGCTGGACGAGCTCGTCGGAACCCCGGAGTCGGGCAGGCCCCGGATCAACACCAGGCCACGTATGCACAACGGCAGGGCCCGATTTCCGCTGACCGACCGCCCGAGCCCCCTACAGGCGTGGAAGCTGGTCATCCCGGGCACCCAGAACCGGCCCGAGCCGTGCACGCACGAGGGACACGTGTGGCTGTACGTCCTGTCCGGACGGGTACGGCTCGTCCTGGGCGGCCTCGGACTGGTGCTGGAGCCGGGCGACGCCGTCGAGTTCGACACCGGTGTGCCCCACTGGTTCGGTCCTGTCGGTGGCTCGGCCGTGGAGGTCCTCGGCCTCTCGGGCAGCCGGGGCGAGCGCGTGCACGTCCGCACGGGGCCCCGGTCCGGTTGAACACCGCACCCACCGGCCGAACCCGCCGCCCACCCGGCCGGGCTCGCGCGTACCTCGGCGCCCGCACAGGCGTACCTCGTCGGTGAGTTGCGGAAGCCCGAGGCCGGGCCCGGAGGAGTGACGGCGGGCCCGGAGGGACCCCGGCCCTCCATGTTCACCACACGCCGGGGCCCCGGACACACCCAGCCGCCGAGGAGAACGACAACTCCCCTACGGGAAGCCCGAGTTGCGACAGGCGTCCCCTCGGCCTTCCCTTCGTACCCCACACGGCATGATGGCGGGCACGGTTACCCGAAGGAGGCACGATGGATGGTCGTTCGAGGCGCCGTCGTCTCGCCGGTTTCGTCATGATGATCGCGGCGTTCGTACCGGTCGGATGCACGAACGATGACACGGACCGGGGCCGCGATGTGGACGAACCCACGATCGGCGCCAACCTCTACTACTACGACGGCCCCTCGCCGGGATTCGCGACACCGATCCCCGCAACCCGACGCTGAACACACGGCGGCCTCGGCACCCGCGCCATCACCGCAGACGCGACCCCGGTAGTTGCCTCTCCTGTCAGTCCCGGACGAGACAGAACGGGTGCCCTGCCGGATCCGCGAAGATGCGCCAACTCCGCTTCCCGTCCCCCTCATCGAGCAGTGAGGCGCCCAGATTCAGGACGTCTTCCTGAGCTCGATCCAGGTCCTTGACACCCAGGTCGAGGTGGAACTGCTGGGGCCGAGCGGGATCCGGCCACCCTGGTGGCTGATGGTCTTCCACCCCCTGGAAGGCCAGTACGAGCCCGTCGGTATGGAGTGTCGCCCAGTCGTCACCGAGCGACCACCGCGGATCCGGCTGGTTCACCACCCCGCCGAGAAGCGACTGGTAGAAGCGGGACAGCTCGACGACATCGGCACAGTCCAACACCACACACTGCAGCTTGGCGATCACGAAGGGCAGCGTCTCACGACGCCTGATCACGATCTACAGCCGGAGTCTGGAGTATCAGATCTTTTTGGCCATTCCGCCCGAGATCAGGATGTGGGAGGTTTCCAGGTCCCTCGGGGCGATGGGAGCGGAGGGGCGCCACAGGGCCGTGGAAACGACGCCCGGGTCGACCATTTCCATGCCGTGGAAATAGTGCTCGATCTCGTCCTGCGTCCTGAATCTTCCGCTGCCCAGGCTTTCCTGCATGACGGCCTCCAGGCGGTCGATGCGTTCGTCTCCCGGGCGTCGGAGGAAATGGGACAGGAAGAGGTGACTGCCCGGCGCCATCAGGGACTTGTACTGATCGACCAGTTCGTCCGGGTGTTCCTCGTCCCCGAGGTGGTGCACGACGGAGAGCATCAACCAGGCCACGGGCCGGGTGAGGTCGATGAGCAGTTCGAACCCCGGTGCGGACAGGATGTCTTCCGGCGACCTGAAGTCGGCCTGCACGATCGCGGTCCTGGGATGATCCGCCAAAATGGCCCGCCCGTGGGCGAGAACGATCGGATCGTGATCGACATACACGACCGAACATCGCGGGTCGACCGCGTGCGCCACCTGGTGCGTGTTGTCGGCAGTGGGCAACCCGGAACCCAGGTCCACGAATTGCGTGATGCCGATCCCGGCCAGGTACCGTACGCCCCTCGCCAGGAACTCGCGGTGGATCGGGGCCGTGCGCCTGGTGTCCGGGGCAATGGCGTAGAGACGATCCCCGACCTCCCGATCGGAGGCGAAGTTGTCCTTTCCGCCCAGTAAATAGTCGTAGACCCGAGCCACACTCGGAACCGCTACGTCGATGACGGGCCCCGCCGATTCTTCCTCGCCGGCCATGACGTCTCCCCCAGGGTGATCGAATGAAATTCGCGTCCGTGAAGTACCGAAGAATGCCCACCAAGTGCCGTCGCGACTTTATCGGATGATCGTTCGACGACGCCGAATCCACGCGAGGCTCCCCACGGCCCTCGCCCCGAGATCGGGCGCCCGGTCCTGCGGAACCGCCGATTCCCTTACGACAACTTCGACTTCCTGAACGTTTCAGCCGATCCCGATCCCGATCCCGTGGGCAGGCGTGGAGCATGGGCGCGCAGGAAGATGCGTACGCCGCCCGTCACCAACCGGTCGATCTCGGCGTCGTCGAGCCGTACCGCCCCGTACCAGGAACGGTGGTTGACGCGACCGGTGACCAACAGGCCCAGGAACTCGGCGGCCTCGTCCGCGTCGGGGATGTCGAGGAGGCCCTGTTCGCCGAGTTCGGCCAGGCGGGCGGCCAGGGCACGCTGGACGGGGCGCTCCTCGGGTGACGGCCGCAGCAGCGCCGGGAAGTGGGACGCCTCGGCGATCATCAGCCGTAGCACGGCGGCGCGTTCGGCGGAGCGGGCGATCTCGGTCGCGAATGCCCGGCCGAAGTCGGTGAGCGCGGTCTCCAGATCCGCCGTCCGCACAACGGGCTGCCCCAGGGTCCGGTCCAGTAGTTCCCGGAAGGACTCGGCCTGCGCGGCTTGGGTCTCCTCCACGGCGGACAGGAACAGCCGCTCCTTGTCGCCGTAGTAGTCGTAGATGGTGCGCTTGGAGACGCCCGCCGTCCGCGCGATGGCATCGACGCTCGCGCGTGCATAGCCCTCGCGTACGAAGATCTCGAGTGCCGCTCGCACGATGGCGGAACGCTTGGCGGGCGACCCCTGGCGGAGGGTCGAGGTGTCGGGCACGAACGGCTTCCTTCCTGCACGGCTGTTACTACACCATACAGTGTAGTCTCACTACACTATACGGTGTAGTGTCGTGAGTATGACGAACACGACGACCGGCACACCGGCCTCCGACCGCCTCGATCCCGCCGTACTGAAGCTCGGAGCGGTCATCGTGATCGGATCCATCACCGCGATGTTGGACATGACGATGGTCACGGTCGCCCTCGCCGACCTCACCCGCACGTTCGGCGCCTCGGTGACCACGGTCCAGTGGGTCGGCACCGCCTACCTGTTGGCCATCGCAACGGTCATCCCGGCGACCGGCCGGCTCGCCGAACGTTTCGGCATCCGAGCCATGTGGATGTTCTCGCTCGGCGCCTTCCTCGCCGGTTCGGTTCTGTGCGGGGCCGCCTGGTCGATGGCAAGCCTGATCACGTTCCGGGTCCTGCAAGGCATCGGCGGCGGCATGATCGTGCCGCTGGGCATGACGATCCTGGCGCAGGCGGCTCGGCCCGAGCAGCGCGGACGGGTCA
Organism: Embleya sp. NPDC059213; assembly: GCF_042754445.1. Lineage (NCBI taxonomy): Bacteria > Bacillati > Actinomycetota > Actinomycetes > Kitasatosporales > Streptomycetaceae > Embleya > Embleya sp. NPDC059213. The sequence continues at coordinate 2,046 of NZ_JBHZAV010000278.1, read as the reverse complement.
TGGGCATCGTGGCCGTGCCCGGACAGATCGCTCCGATCGCGGGACCGATGATCGGCGGCCTGCTCGTCGGCACCGTCGGCTGGCGCTGGATCTTCTACGTGAACGTGCCGATCTGCCTGGCCGCGCTCCTTCTCGCCCGGCGTGGCATCCCCGCCGGCGCGCCACACCGGCAGGGCGGAGGCCGGCTGGACACGATCGGCCTGGCACTGCTCTCCCCCGCCCTGGCCCTGATCGTCTACGGGTTGTCCGCACGTACGGCACGGCTGCCGCTGCTGGTCACGGGTGCGGCTCTGCTCATCGCGTTCATCGTCCACGCGCTGCGCAGGCAGACCGCCGCCCCGCTGCTGGATCCACGGCTGTTCACTCACCGGCCGTTCGCCGCCGCATCGGCGTTGAACTTTCTCTCCCGGTTGTCGATCTTCGGCGTGATGATCCTGCTGCCGCTGTACTACCAGCAGGTCCGCGGCCACAGCCCGCTGACCACCGGCCTGCTCCTCGCGCCACAGAGCCTCGGCACGATGCTGGCCCTGCCCTACGTCGGAAAGCTCACCGACCGAATCGGCGCGCGCCCCGTCGTCCTCACCGGAATCGCCATCACCGCGCTGGGCACACTCGCCTTCACCCGGGTGGGCGCGCACACCGGCGACGCGGCCCTGGGTGTGTCCCTGCTCGTGTTCGGCATCGGGGTCGCGGCCGTCGCCGTGCCGGTGTCGGCCGCCGCCTACGACGGACTGCCGCCCACCGCCATCCCCGGCGCGACGAGCGCCATCACCACGGTGCAGACCATCGGCGCGTCATTCGGCGCAGCCGTGCTCGCCGCGATCCTGCAGAGCCGAGAAGCCCACCATGTCGACGCACCGGCACACGCCTTCGCGGACACGTTCCGATGGGTCCTGGCCGCCACCCTGCTGACCCTGATCCCGGCCCTACTCCTCCCCCTCCGACACAAGGCGAAGCCCCACTGATCCGCCACACCCCTCACAGCCGCCCGGCCCCCGCCGGAGCGACGGCCCGTCGGACCCACCTCCACGACCGGCCGAACGCGAGCGTGAACCCGAAGTCGGCACCTACCCACGCCGACTTCGACCGGCGGATGGTTTCCCTGCGGCTGCGCCGCCCGCGGCATCGTGGCCACGGGGTTCCGTCCAGTCATGGCGAGATGCCGAGTTCCGCGAGCCGGAGCCGACCGTATTCGCGCAGGAACAGTCCACGGCAGTCAGTGGTCGACATGGCATGCACCAGGACGCGTTGGTACTCCGCCCAGTCTCCGTCGAGCGTGCCGAGTCGCATGACCGTACCCGCGATGATATCGGCGAAGTACGGGAAACGACCGTGGTCCTCGGCGACCATCCGGGCCATCCGCCATAACAGGGCCCGCAGTTCACCCTCGTCCACGCCGCATTCGGCGAGGGCGGCGATGCCCTCGTGCAGTCGGCCTAGCACCTCGCCGTAGGCGCGCCGCGAGCGCCACTCCCCCTGCGGATTCACGTACTCGCGTTCCACCCGCGCGACCAGGCGCCGCACCACCGGTCCGAGCAGCGGTTGTTCGACGAGCAGCAGCGCGGCGGCCAGCGAACCCGTGTCGGCACGATCGATCGCCGTGCCGACCCCGGACGTCTCCCGACCGTCGTCCTCGGCCAACTGTTCGGCGGCCTGCCGCAGCGCGAGGAATCCGTCCCAGGTCGCCGTCAGGTCGTCCCACAACTCCCAGTCCCACCGGCCCCACTCGGCCCAGGCCGGCGCGTCCCGCGCCAGTTCGGGACGATTCACCGGGCCGCCGGCCTCGAAAAGAATCGGCTCCTCCGGGATCGGCGACCGGTCCCGGCCGGACGGGCGGCCGGTAGCCGAAAGCCACCCCACGCCTGGATCGGCCGGCCCACCCACCGGGTCGGCCCACGACACCGAGCCGGCCGGCGGCACCGAGGACGCCGCCCTGCGCGCGACCCCGAGTACGTACTCGGCACGCTCCAGGTTCGACGCGTCGGCCCCGACCGCGTCGTCGAGTTCCCGCAACGTGCCGAGCATCTCCTCCCACGACCACTCGCG
>NZ_JBHZAV010000277.1:0-9297 GCF_042754445.1 Embleya sp. NPDC059213 | reverse complement strand
ACCTGCCGCGCAACGCGATGGGCAAGGTGCAGAAGAAGCTGCTGACGGACTGAGCCGGGCCGGCACCGCCGGCGGGGGGGCGCGCGCGGCGCGCGCCGCCCCGCCCGCGGGGGGGGGGCGGGGCGGCCGCCGCCCATTTTGGTTCAGACCAATCCTAGTTGTCTAGACCAATGTCGAGGGACATGCCACGTATATCGGTGGTTATCGGGGCGGGTGATGGCGAACCGAAGGAAGGCCCGGGGGAACGAGCCGGGGGCGGGGCCAGGGCAGGCCGGACCTCAGCCGGTGGCCGACCGCAGCACCGACAGGGCCCGCGACAGGTCGGCCGACGTCAGGTCCGCGCGGGCCGCCAGCCGCAGTCGGGAGATGCCGTCCGGCACCGACGGCGGTCGGAAGCAGCCGACCAGGACGCCGGCCTCGGCGCAGCGCGCCGCGGTGTCGAAGGCGAGTTGTGCCTCGCCGATGAGCACCGACGCCACCGCGCCCTCCGGCTCGGTCACCCGCAGGCCCGCCTCCCGAGCGCCCGCCGAGAGCGCGCGGGCGTTCGCCCGTACCGCGTCGGCCAGCCCCGGCTGCGCGCGCAGGATCCGCAACGCCGCCAGCGCCGCCGCCGCACAGGCCGGCGCCAACCCCGTGTCGAAGATGAACGGCCGCGCCGCGTCGACCAGATGCTTGATCACCCGGGCGGGCCCGAGCACCGCACCGCCCTGCGAGCCCAGCGCCTTGGACAACGTCGCGGTCAGCACCACGTCGTCCGCCCCCGCGAGCCCGGCCGCGTGGACCGCGCCCCGGCCGCCCGGACCCACCACGCCGAGCCCGTGTGCCTCGTCCACGAGCAGGACGGCGCCGTATCGCCGTGTGACGGCCGCAAGCTCGGCGAGTGGGGCGATGTCCCCATCGACCGAGAAGACCGCGTCCACGACCACCAGGGCGCGTTCCTCGGCCCGTTCCGCGAGCACCCGGGCCACCGCCGCCACGTCCCGGTGCCCGGTGATCGCCACCCGGGCCCGGGAGAGCCGGCACGCGTCCACGATCGACGCGTGGTTGATCGCGTCCGAGACGACCAGGCCGCCCTTGCCGACCAGCCCGGCGATCACCCCGAGATTGGCCAGGTAGCCGGAGGAGAACACCAGCGCCGCCTCGGCGCCCATGTGGTCGGCCAGCTCCGCCTCCAATTCGGCGTGCAACTCGGTGGACCCGGTCACCAGCCGCGACCCGGTCGACCCGCCGCCCCACGTGCGCACCGCGCGTACGGTCGCCTCGATCACCCGCTCGTCGCGGGACAGGCCCAGGTAGTCGTTTCCGGCCAGATCCAACCCGCCGGCTGTCGCCGCGCGCGGCCGCAGCCGGCGGCGCAGACCGGCCTCGATCCGCTGCTTCTCGCGGATGTCCAGCCAGTCGAGCGGATGACCGCCGCCGCCGAGCGGCTGCCGGGGGGTGGGCGATTGGGTGGACATCGATACCTCACAGGTGCGGCGAAGTGGGGCGGCCAGGATCGCAGGCGTGGTGGAAAGTACGCTGCGCGTGTGCCCTCCATGAACGATCTCGTCCGCCGTCACGGCGCGCTGCCCACCGCCGACCTGGAGTGGCTGCACCTGCTGGTGTCCGAGTGGCAACTGCTCGCCGACCTGTCCTTCGCGGACCTGGTGTTGTGGGTGCCGACCAGCGACGGGCAGTACGTCGCGGTCGCGCAGATGCGGCCGAACACCGGCGCCACCTCGCATCAGGACGACCTGGTCGGCGACTTCGTCCCGCGCGGGCGGCGGCCGATGCTGGACGCGGCGCTGGACGAGGGCCGGATCGTGCGCGAGGGCGACCCGGAGTGGCGCGACGACGTACCGGTGCGGGTCGAGGCGATCCCGGTCTCCCGGGAGGGCCGGGTGATCGGTGTGATCGCGCGCAACACCAACCTGCTGACCGCCCGCACGCCCAGCCGGCTGGAATTGACCTACCTCCAGAGCGCCGCGGATCTCGCGCAGATGATCGCCGCAGGGACGTTTCCGCACGCCGGCGAACTGCTCGACATGGACGCGTCGCCGCGCGTGGGCGACGGCCTGATCCGCCTCGACGCGGACGGCATCGTGCAGTACGCCAGCCCCAACGCGCTCTCCGCCTACCACCGCCTCGGCCTGACCTCCGACCTGGTCGGTTGCCACCTCGGCCGGATCACCGCCGAACTGGCGCCGCACGAGGGCCCGGTGGACGAGGCCATCTCCGCGGTCGCCAGCGGCTGGGCCCCGCGCGAGACCGAGGTGGAGACGCCTGCGGCGGTGGTGCAACTGCGCGCGATCCCGCTCAAGCCGCGCGGGCAGCGGATCGGCGCGATCATGCTCCTGCGCGACGTGACCGAGCTGCGCCGGCGCGAGCGCGAGCTGATCACCAAGGACGCCACCATCCGGGAGATCCACCACCGGGTGAAGAACAACCTGCAGACGGTGGCCGCGCTGCTGCGCCTGCAGGCTCGCCGGATGGACGCGCCGCAGGCCCGGGCCGCGCTGGAGGAGGCGGTCCGCCGGGTCGGCTCGATCGCGATCGTGCACGAGACGTTGTCCCAGACGCTGGACGAGCGGGTGGACTTCGACGAGATCGCCGACCGGGTGTTGTCCATGGTCACCGAGGTCGCCGCGTCCTCGGTGCGGGTGCGCACCGCCCGACACGGCAACTTCGGCGAACTGATCGCGGAGACCGCGACGCCGTTGGCGATGGTGCTCACCGAGCTGCTGCAGAACGCCCTGGAGCACGCGTTCGAGGACCCCGGCTACACCGACCGGGCGGGCACCCTGGAGGTGCACGCCGAACGCCGCGCGGAACGCCTGCTCATCACCGTCACCGACGACGGGATCGGCCTGCCGGCCGATTTCGATCCGCAGGTCTCCGGCAACCTCGGTCTGCAGATCGTGCGCACCCTGGTCGGCAGCGAACTCGCGGGCCGTTTCGACATGGTGCCCAATCCGGCCGGCGGCACGATCGTCACCCTGGACCTGCAAATCCGCCAGCGCCGCTGAGCCCGATCGCATTCGGGCCCACCGGCCCGATTTCGCGACGCCGGGAAACTTCCGTACGTGGAAAAGCAGTTGCCCCGCCCTGGTCCGATCGGACCAGGGCGGGGCAACTGCGGCAAAGCTTTGGTGTTTCCGATGATCAAGTGTTTCCGGTGATCAAGTCCCCGGAGTGTTCAGCCTGTCGGTCGATCAGGCGGAGGCACGGGCACGGTTGCGGGCGGCGCGGCGCTTGAGAGCGCGACGCTCGTCCTCGCTCAGACCGCCCCACACACCCGCGTCCTGACCGGACTCGAGAGCCCAGCCCAGGCACTGCTCCATCACGGGGCAACGGCGGCAGACCGCCTTCGCCTCCTCGATCTGAAGCAGAGCGGGACCGGTGTTGCCGATCGGGAAGAACAGCTCCGGGTCTTCGTCACGGCAGGCAGCAACGTGGCGCCAGTCCATGCGGTCCAACTCCTCGTGGGTCAGCGGGGGCTTCCGGCCCCGCTGTGGCTTGTGAATGTGAACGCTTTCACGAACCCCCCGACAAGCAAGGGGCCGACGAAGTCGGTCCCCAGGTTTGGCAGTGGATTCGGGCGGTGAAGATGACCTTTCGGCCACGTCCCTGCCGCCTCGTAGAGCCTTACAAACCTCGGCCGCCGATACAACCCCCTTGGGCCAGGATTTTTTAAATCATCGGTGTCGACTAGGTCACACCACTACATCGAAGGGGTGAACCGGTATTTGCGTTCGAGTGAAAGGCCAAAAGGCCCTTCCACTCACACAATCACACGCAGTGCACGGGGAACCCCCCGGAAGGTCACACTCCGATGTTCTCCCAGATGGTCCCCATCGACCTGAAGGGAAACAGGTTCTTCAGTCCGAAGAGTGAACGCATCGCAGTCGTGCAGGGACACGACGTGACGCCCATGTGGAGCATTACCCGTGGAGCCCAGCATCCGGGCCAGATGGCGCAATGTGGGCAGTGTTGACATCCGGGTGAGCGCGAAGAGGTCCAATCCGGTGTCATATGACGCTTGTGGGCACGGATTCAGCGGCCGGTCGTGCAAAAACGTCCACGGCACGGTGTTCTGCACTATCCCGAGGCAGATTCCCTCGATCGGCTCCGCGCCGGGCACCTCCAGCGTCAGCGTCCCGTGTCTGCGGGAGTCCCGCTCGCCGTAGAACCGGCGCAACGCGGACCGTACGTACAGACCCGGCGTCGCGCGCCGACCGCCGGCCCGACGCTCCTCCACCCGGCCGACCACCTCGGCGTCGAATCCGATGCCGGCGCAGAACAGGAACCAGCGCTCGTCGGCCAGGCCCAGTCCGATCTCCCGACTGCGACCCGCGCGCAGCGCCTCCAACAGCAGGCCGGTCGCCTCGACCGGATCGTTGGGCATCCCGAGCGAGCGCGCGAACACGTTGGTGCTGCCGCCCGGGACCACCGCCACCGCCGGCAGCGAGGGGGCCGGACCGGCGGCGAGCAGTCCGTTGGCCACCTCGTTGGCCGTGCCGTCGCCGCCCAGCGCGATCACCAGATCGAGGCCGTCGTCCGCGGCCTGTCGGGCCAGTTCCGTGGCGTGCCCCCGATGCTCGGTGGCGACCACGTCGAGCTTGAGATCGCCGGCGAGCGCGTGCGCCAGGACGTCCCTGGTGCGTTCGCTGGTGGTCGTGGCCTTGGGGTTCACCACGAGAAGGGCGCGCATGCCACCAGCGTATCTACCGACGGGTAGGGCTCCCATGGGTCCGGGCGGGGCGCCCATGGATCGCCCGGGCGCCGGCCCCGGTTACAGTCTTGGGGTGACCGAGAGCCCTTCCGCCCAGGACCAGTCGGGCCCCGCCGGGGTCCTCCCCCTCACCTGGCGCATCTGCACCGCGGTGGTCGGTGTCGAGGCGTTCGCACTCCTCGGATACTCCCTCTATCTGACCTTCCGCAGCGAGTTCGGCCATCCGACCAACGCGTCGGAGGGCGTCGCGATCGGCATCTACCTGCTGATTCTCGCCGCCGGGATAGTCGCCGCGTTCGTGGGCATGCTGCGCGGCCGGCGCTGGAGCCGATCGCCGGCGATCACCGCCAACCTGATCGTGGTCGGCATGGGGTGGTACCTGATCAAGGCCGATCAGCTCGTGATCGGCATCCTGACCATGATCGTGGGTGTGGTCACCATCGGCGTCCTTGCGACACCCGGCATGTACAACGCGCTCGAAGCGCGCCACCAGGCCCATCGGGCCTGAGTCGCCGCCCGCAGCTTTCGGCCGCGCCGCACGGCGACGAGGACCCCGGACCGACCTCGGTCCGGGGTCCTCGTCGTGGCCGCGGGCTACTCCTCGACGAGCAACCGCTCGCGCAACTGCGCGAGGGTGCGCGCGAGCAGTCGCGAGACGTGCATCTGCGAGATGCCGACCTCCTGCGCGATCTGGGACTGGGTCATGTTGCCGAAGAAGCGCAGCAGCAGGATCTTCTTCTCGCGCGGCGGCAACTGCTCCAGGAGCGGCTTGAGCGATTCGCGGTACTCCACGCCCTCGAGCGCGTCGTCCTCGGCGCCCAGCGTGTCGGCGACGGCCGGCGAGTCGTCGTCGGTGTCCGGTACGTCCAGCGAGAGCGTGCTGTAGGCGTTGGCCGATTCGAGGCCCTCGAGCACTTCCTCCTCGGAGATCCCCAGCTGCACGGCGAGCTCGGCGACGGTGGGGGAACGGCCGTTGCGCTGGGAGAGCTCGGCGGTGGCCGAGGTCAGCGCGAGGCGCAGCTCCTGGAGTCGGCGCGGCACCCGCACCGCCCAGCCCTTGTCCCGGAAGTGCCGCTTGATCTCGCCGACGATGGTCGGCGTCGCGTAGGTCGAGAACTCGACTCCACGATCCGAGTCGAATCGGTCCACCGACTTGATCAGGCCGATGGTGGCCACCTGGATCAGGTCGTCCAACGGCTCGCCGCGATTGCGGAACCGGCGGGCCAGGTGCTCGACCAGCGGCAGATGCATCTCCACCAGTCGATCGCGCACCGCGGCCCGCGCGGGCGGGTCCGATTCGAGCACCGCGAGTTGCGCGAACAGGCCGCGCGCGATCTCCCGGTCGTGGGCGTGGCGTTCGGAACCGGCGCGTCGCCGGTTCGGCACCGCCGGTCCCGTGGGCCCGGCGGATCCGGCAGGTTGTGCCGGCTTGTCCGGCCCGGTCGCCTCGACGCCACCGTCCATCGTCATGCTCGCGTCGCTCACCATGCCCTCACCCTCCCCTCGGCCGCGCCCGGCGGCCTCGTCGGGTGAGGCCGCGCTCGGCTGCGGTTCGTTGGCCGCGCCTTCGACACCACTGCTCACGTCTGCTCCGGCCCGCCACCGCGCTTCTTGTGCAGGCTGATGCTGACCACCTTGTCCTCGCTCACCGTCGCGTCCACCTCGCCGGCCAGCGCCGACAGGACGGTCCAGGCGAACGTGTCACGCGCGGGTGTTCGGCCGTCCGTGGTCGGCGCGGACACGGTGACGTGCAACGCGTCGCCCACCAGGTTGAACACGCAGGAGAGCACTCCGCCGGCCACCGCCTGGTCGAGCAACATCGCGCACGCCTCGTCGACCGCGATGCGCAGGTCTTCGATCTCGTCCAGGGTGAAGTCGAGGCGGGCCGCGAGGCCCGCCGTCGCGGTGCGCAGAACGGAGAGATAGGCACCTTCGGCAGGCAGTCGGACCTCGACGAAGTCCCGCTGTCCGGTGCCGGCTTCGTCCGCCGTGTGTGCGGATCGCTGGGACACCCTCACCTCCAAGGTGCTGCTGTGGGTGGCCGCCGGGCGGTCACCACCGATGTCGGGGGGAACCCCAGCGACGCTACCGCGCCGGCCGACAACTGTCGTCACCGATGCGGGAACGGGTGCGGGAACGAGCGAGGCGACTGTCTACCCGAACGGTACGTCACGATATGTGATTTGACGAGTACGTAGTGTACCCGACTTTGGTAATTTCGCACTGCGAGATCGCGCCGTCCATGTACATGTGCCACAGTCCGTCGGCCGCCAACCCGCAAATGTCAGGTATGTCGTTCCGATTCCGGGTCTCGGGCCCGAATTCTGGCCCGATGCAGCGCCACGTTCGTCCGCGAGGCGCACCGATCCGAGCAGTGCCGGCGGGAGCGATTTGCGGACATGTCCAGGAAGACGTTCCGGCACGGTGCGGCCCGGCACACGCCCAGTCGGTCGATGCCGTGCGCGCTCAGTCGAACGGCCAGGCCCATGGCGGCTATCGCGGCGAAACCCTCGGCCGCGCCCACCGCGTCGCCCGCCAGGTGCAGATGCCAAGGGCTCGCGTCGTGGCCGGTCAGTCGCGGGTGCACGGGGAATTCGGCGAGCAGGCCGTTGAGGGTGGCGACGGCGTCCGCCTCGCGGTCGGCCGCGGCGTCCGCGAAGACCGCCCGCAGCCGGGTGCGCACCGAGCGCAGCCGACTCACGTCGGCGTCCGTCACCCGGGGTGGGATGCGCCGAACGGGTGCGATCAGCGCGAGTACGTCCTCGGGGGAGCGCAGCAGGTCCTCGCCGCGCGCGGGCTGCTCGGTGTTGACCAGCCGGACCGCGTGCTCGGCGTAGGCGGAGAGATCCAACGACTGTCCTTCGGTCGCGGTCGCCGGCCCGACCCCGGGCGGATGCCTTCCGGTGCCGTCGAGCCCGCGTTTCGCGCGGGTCGGCGGGGTCGGATGTGGCGGCGGTTACTGTCAGCGTACTGGGCGTGGCGCTACCGTCTGGGCCAGTTGCGAGAAGGGGTCTGACGCGCCATCACAAAACGGTGGTAATCGGTTCACCGCCCTGGAGTACCCCCATTCGGGGGGTGTGCCAAAATCGGCGTCACGGGTGACCCCCGTAACCTCAGCCGGATCATGTGCGCTGCACGAAGCGCCGATGTCGCTGAGGCATGCAGCCTGCGATCGCGTTTCGAGAGCTGCACTTCTACTGACAATGTCGACAAAGGGGTCACTGTGGCAGCGGAGATCATCCCGACGGACAGCATGGCGACGGACGAACTCGATCCGGTCTTCGCTCTGCACCGCGGCGGGAAAATGGAAGTTCGTTCGACCGTTCCGGTGCGCAACCGGGACGACCTCTCCCTCGCGTACACGCCCGGCGTGGCCCGGGTGTGCACGGCCATCGCGGAGAGCCCGGAACTGGTCCACGACTACACGTGGGTGGCCAACACGGTCGCGGTGATCACCGACGGCACCGCGGTGCTCGGCCTGGGCGACATTGGCCCCGCCGCGTCGCTGCCGGTGATGGAGGGCAAGGCGATCCTGTTCAAGGAGTTCGCCGGCATCGATGCCGTGCCGCTCGCGCTCTCGTGCACCGACGTGGACGAGCTGGTGGACACCATCGCCCGGCTCGCCCCCTCCTTCGGCGGCATCAACCTGGAGGACATCAGCGCCCCGCGCTGCTTCGAGGTGGAGCGCCGGCTCCAGGAGCGGCTGGACATCCCGGTCTTCCACGACGACCAGCACGGCACCGCGATCGTCGCGCTGGCCGCGCTGCGCAACGCGGCGACGGTGACCGGACGCCGGCTCGGCGACCTGCGCGCGGTCATCTCCGGCGCGGGCGCGGCGGGCATCGCGATCGCCAAGATCCTGATCGAGGCGGGCATCGGCGACCTGTGCGTGGTGGACAGCCGCGGCATCGTGCACGAGGGCCGGGACGACCTCACGCCGATCAAGCGGATGATCGCCGAGCTGACCAACCGGGCCAAGCTCAAGGGCGGCATCGAGAACGCCATGAACGGCGCCGACGTCTTCCTCGGGGTGTCCGCGGGCAAGGTGCCCGAGGAGGTCGTGGCGACCATGGCGCCCGAGGCGATCATCTTCGCGATGGCCAACCCGAACCCGGAGATCGACCCGGACCTGGCGCACAAGTACGCGGCCGTGGTGGCCACCGGGCGCAGCGACTATCCGAACCAGATCAACAACGTGCTCGCCTTCCCGGGCGTGTTCGCCGGTGCCCTGTCGGTGCGCGCCAAGCGCATCACCGAGGGGATGAAGGTGGCCGCCGCCGAGGCGCTGGCCGCGGTCGTCGCCGACGAGCTCGCGCCGGACAAGGTGATCCCCTCGCCGTTCGACGAGCGGGTGGCGCCGGCGGTGACCAAGGCCGTGGCCGAGGCCGCGCGCCGCGACGGCGTCGCACGTATCTGAGCCGCGGCCCGTGGATCGGTGATCGTCCGACGGCTCCTCGCCGACCGTCCGATGATCGACACGCATCCGCGGCGACCCGTGGACGTGGGGGGGGCGGCCCCCCCCGCGGGGGGGCCCCCCCCCGCCGGGGGGGGGGGGGGGGGTTTAAAAAAAAAAAAACCCCCACCCC
>NZ_JBHZAV010000276.1:0-9370 GCF_042754445.1 Embleya sp. NPDC059213 | reverse complement strand
GTTGAGGTCCGGGGCCGGGGTCCCCCCCGCGACCGCGCCGAGGACCCGGGACACTCCCGTCACGAGCAGCCTGCCGCGACCGCGCCCATACACACCGCGCGCGCCGCCCACACGACCTTGCCGCCCCCCGGAGTCCGGTGGTAGCCGACTTGTTCGGCCTCCGCGGCGACCAGGAAGAGCCCACGCCCGTGCTCATCGTCCTGTGCTCCGAGGCCGACCATGGGCGGCCTCGGGCTGTCGTCGCCGACCTGCACGATCAAAAGCCCGTCGATGGTCCACATGGAGAGACGGATGGCCGGCGAACTCCTGCCGGACCGTTCTTCTCGATCGCGGCCGTCGCACTCGCACGTGTGCCGGACCGCGTTCCCGACGAGTTCGGAAACCACGAGGCGAACGGCCTCGACATCGTCGTCGGCCAGGCCCCAGCACCGTGCCACCTCCACGGCGCGCCGACGTGCATACGGCACGGAACCCAGGCCCGCAGCGAGCGGGATCATCACCAGACGCCCGTCGCGCGGAGCGGGTGCCGGGCGGGTGGCAAGACGGGTGTTCATGGGAGGAACCTCCAGACCGTGACCCCCACAGGACGCTGCGTAGGATCCGAAACCGTTTTCAGGTTTTCGGTATGCCATTCGATCGGCTTCCGGCAGGTCCCGAGCTTGATCCCGTCGACACCCCGAGGTCCCGTGCCGTAACGACGCGTCAGGTCGATCGGGAACCATGAGGATCGACCTATACGGTTCAGATCCTTGAACCATTATGAACCATTTCTCAAATGGTTGCAAACGGTCCATTGCGGACCGGACGCCCGTGAAGCCGGGTCTCTGCGCCCGCCTGCGAACCCGAGGACGAGAGCGACGCTGCCGTTTTCGGGATCACGGTGACGCGGTTTCCGGCTCTCCGGAGGAAGCCGGTGTTTCGATGGCCGGGTCGCTAGGCGCCCCGGGCCCGGCCGGGAGGGAATCGGGGAGCGATGGTGACCGGGACGCCCGAGGACCACGGGTGGGCAACCGGCGTGGTGCCGGCGGCCGCGTTTCGGGAGCAAGTGGTCGCCCGCCTCCGGGAGTTGGAAGGCCGAGGCGTGTTGACGCCCGGATACCTGCGGCTCGCGGCAGCCGCCGCCCGAGGATCACCGCGTACCGTGCAGCGCCGGCTGCGAACGGCCCGGGAGGAAGGCCGTGCCACCCCTCGTGTCGGGCGACCGAGCCGACGCCGGAGCGGGCGTATGGCCGGTGCAGCGGCGCGTGGTCAGGACGCGATCCCTTTTCTTGAGCAATCGATCCAGATACGTTACGGTGGGGTCATGGCAAGGACCCGGGAGTTCGACACCGAGGCGGCGGTGAGCCGCGCGATGGAACTGTTTTGGAGGCGTGGCTTCGAGGCGACTTCGGTACGCGACCTGACCCAGCAGTTGGGGATCGGGCAGGGATCCTTGTATGCCGCGTTCGGCGACAAGGAGGGCCTGTACCGGGCGGCTCTGGAGCACTACCGCACCACCCTCGCGGCGGCCGCCCTGCGCAGCCTGGAGGAGGGGACGGACGCCCGGTCGGCGATCCGCACGATGCTGGTCGAGCGGGTCCGGATCGCGGTGGAAGACGACGGCCGGGGCTGCCTGGTGGTCAACGCCGCCTGTGAGCGCCTGCCGAAGGATGCGGCGATCCGGCGCACCGTGCGGGACATGCAGGACGCCAGTCGGGACGCGCTTGCCGAGGTGCTGCGGGTCGCGGCGGAGCGGGGCGAGATCGCGACGCGACGCGACCCGCACACCCTCGCCGCCTTCCTCGTCACCTTCCTCAACGGACTGCTGGTCTCCGCGAAGATCACCCCGGACGCTCACGCCCTCGAACCCCTCGTGGAGGTCGCGCTGGCCGCCCTCGACTGATTTTTTCAGTCTCCGTTTCCGCCGGCGTGAATTCCCGGGCCGCCGCGGCTGCTTGGCGACGGCGGCGAGGAATCGGCGCTGTTCCAGGCCCGGTTCACCCCGTCTGATCCCGCGACTCGAAGATCATTCACGCTTCCGGAGACAGAGCCCTTTTTCATGACCGCAATCTGTATCAGATGATCCAGAAAAGTCGCCTGCGCCCGCCCGAACACGGGATCCGGCGACCCCGCCCTGCTTCAATCGAAAACTTCGGAGGACGCGTGCCCCCCGCACCCATCCCGAGCACGCCGACTCTGGGCGGTAGCCGCTGGAACGCCCACCGCCCACGTCGACCTCGGCCAGGCCCTGCGCGGCCACCGCTTCGCTCACCGGCCGGACCCCGCCGCGGACGACGCGCACACGGATGCCGCGCCTTGCACCGCGGCTGTGTGGTCCGCACTGCGCGCACCGGGGTTGGTGTGGACGCAGGCAGGCGACGTCACCCTGGACGGCACCGGCCAGGACGACCTCGTGCTGCCGGCCCTGCTCGGTCGGCTCTACCCGGAGAACGTCATTCTGCGCTCCGCCGGCCCGTTTGCTGCCCGGACAACCACCGACGGCACCGGACCGAGTCGCCTGGTGACCGTCGTCGACCCTCCGCAAGCCCCCTGACACCCGTATCGCGAAGTACGACAGAAAGGTTGGAGAACATGATGTTCGACCACGACGGAATGCCCGTCCGCACGGGCCGTGCCATCGTCAACGGAACGAGTCTGCATTACCGGACGGCCGGGTCCGGCCCAGCGGTGGTGCTGTTGCACGGTGTGCCCAAGACCGGCTATCACTGGCGCCACCTGGTCCCGAAGCTGACGCCCCATTACACCGTTGTCGTACCGGACCTACGCGGCCTCGGCGACTCCGCCCGTCCCGCGGACGGCTACGACTCCGCGACGATGAGCGACGACGTCGCCGAGTTGATGACCCACCTCGGACACGAGACGTACGCCGTGGCGGGCGAGGACTGGGGAGCGGTGATCGGCTACCAACTCGCCGCCCGCCACCGCGACCACGTCACCGCCCTCGTGTTCACCGAGGCCCTGTTCCCCGGATTCGGCTTCGAGGACCACACGGCCCTCACTCCAGAGAATGTCGCCGGTGGCATGCACCTGTGGCATCTGGGCTTCTACTTTCAGCCGGACGTACCCGAAATGCTGATCGCCGGACACGAGCGTGAGTTGATCACCTACATGATCAAGTTCGAGCGCAGCCATCCCGACAGCGCCGGCTCCGACGCGGTCGACGAATACGTGCGCTGCTACTCCATGCCCGGCGGAATCCGCGCGATGCTCTCGATCTACCGGGCGATGCTCGTCGACGCCGAACAGAACCGGCGGGCCGCGCAGAAGAAGCTGGACATCCCGGTCCTGGCGCTCGGCGGATCCGCGTTCATCGGCGACCGCAACGAGTCCCAGATGCGGCTCATGGCCCACGACGTCACCGGACACGTATTCGACGCCGGCCACGACCTCGCGGAGGAAGTGCCCGACGAGATGGCCGACGTCGTCCTGCCGTTCCTGGCCGCGCATCTGTAACCGCACCCGGCCGAGCTTAGGGAGCTGAAGCGGCCTGCGCGCCGTGGGGGCCTCAAGGCTGAGCGGACCTGCCCGGTCTCGCGCCGCCGGGAGGCCCCCAGGGCTTTCCGGTCGATATAGGGGGGCCACCGGAATACGCCCGAAACCTGCATCCGAGGGTGGGCAGGCCGGGTAAGCGACCCGGGTGGGGCGGGGGTTCGCGTGCTGGATAGCGTGCGTGGTGTCCGGGTAGTGGCTGCTGCGGGGGTGGCGGGTGGCGTCGATCGATCGCACCGCATACCCGCGGTTCAAGCGGGTGGTGCCAGCCCGGGAGTTGGCGGAGGCGTTCACTCCGACTGCCGAAGAGGTCTCGTGGGCTGATGCGCGTACGCAGACCCAGGCGAACGGGCTGTCGCTGCTGGTGCTGTTGAAGAGCTACCAGCGGTTGGGGTACTTCCCCAAGCTGCCCGACGTGCCGCCGGTAGTGGTTGACCATGTGCGGGGTGTGCTGGGCCTGGGCGCCGAGGTGCTGGCGGGACATGACGCGGAGCGGACGCTGTCGCGGCACCGCGAGCTGGTCCGGGAGTTCCTGGGCGTGACGTACGAGCCGGCCAAGGTGGCGGCGATCGCCGAGGAGGCGGTCCGCAAGGCGGTGGCCACCAAGGACAACCCCGCCGACCTGATCAACGTGGCGTTGGAGGAACTGGTCCGGGCGCGCTGCGAGCTGCCCGGCTTCAGCACACTGGACCGCATGGTGACCGCGGTCCGGACCGAGTTCAACACTGGTCTGTTCGCCGCGGTCGCGGGCCGTCTGGACCACGCGGACCGCGCCCGGCTGGGCCGCCTGCTGCTGGTTGATCCGACCACCCGGCGCAGTGACTTCGACGGGCTCAAGGCGGTGGCGAAGGCGCCGTCGCTGGGCAAGTTCAAGGCACGGCTGGGATATCTGCAGGGCCTGGACGCTCTGGGCCCGACGGACCGGTGGCTGGCGGGGGTGCCGGCCGCGAAGGTCGCGCATTTTGCGGGTGAGGCGCGGGTGGCCGATGTGGGCGACCTGCGCAAGGTCGGCGAGGCCAAGCGGCTCACGATGCTGGCGAGTCTGATCCACGTCTGCCGGGCCGCAGCCCGCGACGAGGTCGCGACGATGTTCTGCAAGCGGATGGCGGCCATCCACCGCAAGGGCCGCGAGCAGTTGGAGGGGTTGCGCGAGGCGCACCGTGCGGAGACCGAGCGGCTGACGGCGGTGTTCGGCGATGTGCTGTCGGCGGTCCGCGAGGCGCTCGCGGCGCCGGAGGCCGAGGAGCCGGCGGCCGGGGTGGGCGCGGGCACGCCGGACCCGCCCGAGGGGGAGGTCAGCGAGCGGGCCGGGCGGCTGGTGCTCAAGACGTTGGCGGGGGCGGGCGGGTTGGACGCGCTGTCCCGGACGCACGAGGCGGTGTCCACGCACCATGGCAACAACTACCTACCGCTGTTGGAGGGGCACTACCGCAGCAGCCGCTCGGCGTTGTTCACGTTGCTGGACACGGTGGAGCTGGAGGCGACCAGCGCGGACCGGGCGGTGTTGGACGCGGTGGAGTTCATCCGCGCGAACCGGACGCGGACCGGCGAGTTCGTCGACGAGCAGGTCACCGTCGAGAAGGACGGGCGTCCTGTCGTGCTGACCTTGGACGAGGGCTTTGCAGGTGAGGGCTGGCGGCGGATCCTGCGGGACGCACGGCATCCGGGGCGACTGGTGCGGCGGCACTTGGAGGTGTGCGTGTTCTCCTACCTCGCCGCCGAGTTGCGGTCCGGGGACATCGCGGTGACCGGGTCGGACTCGTACGCCAACCTGCACGCGCGGCTGATGTCGTGGAAGGAGTGCGCGCCACTGGTGGACCGGTACTGCGGGCAGGCAGGCATCCCCGTCGAGGCGGCCGCGGTCGTGGCGTTCTACCGCGACCAGCTCACGACCGCTGCGGCCCAGGTGGACGCGGGCTATCCGGGCAACACCGACCTCGTCTTGGAGGGCGGGCGCCCGCAGCTCAAACGCCGCAAGGGGGTGGACCGGCGGCCGTCCGCGCTGGTGTTGGAGACGGCCGTGCACGAGCGGCTGCCCGAGCGGGCGCTGCTGGACATCTTGATCCGCACGGCGTATCTGCTGAACTGGCACCGGCACTTTGGCCCGGCGTCGGGGTCCGACCGCAAGATCCGCGACGCGCTGCGCCGCTGCTGACCGTGTTCGCGAACGGGACGCTGCTGGGTGCGGCGCAGGTGGCGAGGCACATGCGCGGGCAGGTGTCCGTGCACGAGCTGGCAACGACGGGAAACAAGCACGCGGCGCCGAACCGGATCCACGCCGCGTCGGTGGACGTGATCAACGCGTTCGCCCGGCTGGACGTGGCCGGGATGTGGGGCGACGGGAACGTGGTCGCCGCAGACGGCACGCAGATCGAGACGTGGGAGAACAACCTCCTCGCCGAATCCCACATCCGGTACGGCGGGTACGGCGGGATCGCGTACCGGCACATCTCCGACACGTATATCGCCTTGTTCAGCCACTTCATCCCGTGCGGCGTGTGGGAGGCCGTCTACATCATCGAGGGACTCCTGCAGAACGACTCGGACATCGCCCCGGATACGATCCACGCCGATACGCAAGGCCAGTCCCTGCCGGTCTTTGGATTGGCGGCCCTGCTCGGGTTCGACCTTCTTCCGCGTATCCGCAACTGGAAGGACCTGAACTTCTACCGGCCCGGCGCGGACGCGCGGTACGAGCACATCGACTCGCTGTTCGGCGACAACGTCATCGACTGGCGGCTGATCGAAACGCACTGGTCAGACCTGTTGCGCACAGCGATCTCGATCCGCGAGGGGCGTTTGTCGTCGGTGACGGTGCTGCGTCGGCTGGGCAACAACTCGCGGAAGAACCGCTTGTACCGGGCGTTCCGGGAACTGGGCCGGGTCATTCGCACGATCACGTTGTCGAGGTACCTCTCGGATCCCTCGTTGCGAGAGCAGATCACCGCGATCACCAACCGGGCCGAGGCGTTCCACGGCTTCTCCGACTGGCTGATGTTCGGCGGGAAGCTCATCGGCAGCAACGACCCCGAGCACCAGGAGAAGATCATCAAGTTCAACGAGCTGCTCGCGAACTGCGTGATCTATTCCAACGCCTGCGACATCACGGCGGCGGCGAACGCGCTGGCCGCCGAGGGGCACCCCGTCGACCTGGACGACCTGGCCACCGTCTCGCCGTACATCACCCACACCATCCGCCGCTTCGGCGACTTCGCCCTCGATCTGACCCCGCCCGACGAGGAACCCGACACCCGGCTCGACCTGGTCCCCAGCGCACTGTTCCCCACCGGGCGGGTGTGAACGAAGGACGCGCCGTTGTTCGGCTCGGTGCCGTACGGTCGGCGCGGGCGCAGCCGGCCGAACGCGGCGGGCAACGCACCGGTGTGCCGTCGGCCCGAGAGCCCAGAGGTACGGCCCGCCACAGGCTTGGTCCCCGGGTCCGAAACGCGGCACACCGGACGTGGTCCAGCGTGGCAGCAGTTGCCGCGGCGGCCTGTCAGGCGTTCGGTCGGGTTCGTTCCAGCAGGGCGGCCGGGGGTGTGGGTCGTGCGTCCCATGCGGCACCTCGTCCCGAAGGGAGGCGAACGGGCCTGCGACGGTTCGGCGTTGTGGGCGGTCGTGTGGGGATTTCGGGCGGCGCTTACCGGTGGGAGCGCCGCGACTACGCCGAGCTCGCCGACCGGCCGCTGGGGGCGACGCTGGGGTTCAGGGCTTGATCGCGTCGTCGTATGCCTTGAGGACCCGGTCCAGGAATGCCTTCACCGTCGCCCGGTCCTTGTCGGTGAGGGCTTCGACGGCCGCGTTCACGCCGTGGACGATCGGCGCGACGTGCTCGAAGGCGGACGCCTCCCAGTCCTCGGCGGGGGAGACGACCACCTTGCGGCGGTCGGTCGGGTGCGGTGCCCGGCTGGCGTGCCCGCCCGCCACCAGCCGGTCGATGACCAGGGTGGTCGCCGCGGTCGAGGCGTCCAGGCGGCGGGCCAGCTCGGTCGGGGTGGCCGGCCCGTGCGCGATGAGGTGGTCCATGACGGCGAGTCCGGCGGCGTCCACCCGCATCTCGCGGCCCAGGTAGCGCTCGAAGCGCTGCTGGCGCAGCGTCAGGGTGCGCAGCTGGTCGCGGATGTCCCCGTGGCTGCCCGCGCTCCGGCGTGCACGCGCGGGGTTCCTGCGCGCCGGTTGCGTCTGCTGGTCCTTCGCGGCTCGGCCGGCGTCGGCCCGTTTGACATCCATGGGCACCAGGATACTCTCGATATTGCTAATGATATTGGTAACCAATGGAGTGAGATTCTATGGAACCCGACCGGACCGGCGCTCCGCCGTACAAGTGGCGGTGGCTGATCCTGGTGGTGATGCTGGTCGCCGAGCTGATGGACCTTCTCGACGCGTCGATCGTCAACGTCGCCGGGCCCGAGCTGGAGGAGTCCCTCGGTGCCGGATCGGTCGGACTCCAGTGGGTGATCGGCGGCTACGCGCTGACCCTGGGGGCCGGGCTGATCCTGGGCGGACGGCTCGGCGACCGCTACGGCCGCCGGCTGACGTTCCTCGTCGGGTTGGCCGCCTTCACACTGACTTCGATGCTCTGCGCGGTCGCGCCGAGCATCGAACTGCTGATCGCCTTCCGGCTGTTGCAGGGCACCTCCGGCGCGCTGCTGCTGCCGCAGGGCCTGGGGCTGCTCCGGGAGAACTTCTCGGGGGCGGAACTCGCCAAGGTCTTCGGGATCTTCGGCCCGGTCCTCGGGCTCGGCGGCATCATCGGTCCGGTCCTGGGCGGCGGGCTGATCTCCGCCGACTTCTTCGGCCTGGGCTGGCGCCTGGTCTTCCTGGTCAACCTGCCCGTCGGCATCGCCGCGCTGGTCGTCGCCGCCAAGGTCATCCCCAGGAAGCCGGGCGACCGCGCGGTCGGCATCGACCTGGTCGGCGCGGCGCTGGTCGTGGCGTCCTGCGCCCTGCTGGTCCTTCCGCTCAACCAGGGCCAGGAGGACGGCTGGCCGCTGTGGACCTGGCTGTCGATCGCCGGTTCCGCGCTCGGATTCGTCCTCTTCGCGCGCCGGCAGCGCCGCGCGGCCGCACAGGGCCGTGAACCTCTGGTCGCCCCTGCCTTGTTGCGCAAGCCCGCCTTCACGGTCGGGCTGGGCGGCATCGCGTTGTTCTTCAGCGGCCTGGTCGGCACGCAGCTCGTGCTCACCCTGTTCCTGCAGATCGGACAGCACTTCACCGCCGGTGAAGCCGGGCTGGGCAACCTTCCGCTGGCCCTGGGCACCGCCGTCGGCGGCGCGGTCAGCGGCGCCTTCCTGGCCGACAGGATCGGCCGGGTGGTCATCCAGGTCGGCCCGCTGATCCAGCTCGCCGGCGCGGGTCTGCTGTGGTGGGAGCTCGACAGCCTCGGAAGTTCCTTCTCCATCTGGGACATCGCCCCCGGCGTCGTCGTCTCCGGAATCGGTGCCGGCATGGTGATCGCCGCACTGTTCAGCTTCATCCTGGCGGCGGTCGACGACCACGAGATCGGCTCCGCGTCCGGCGTGCTGTCGGCGGTCCAGTCGATCGGCGGGTCCATCGGCGTGGCGGTGTTCGGCTCGCTGTTCTTCGCCCGCGCCGACCACGGGGACTTCGTCCCGGGCGCCCAGCACGCGCTGATCGCCCAGGTGTGCGTCCTCCTGGCGTTCCTCGCCGCCACCTTCCTGCTGCCCAAGAAGGGGCGGCCGGAGGATGAGCAGCATGTGGCCCGCGAAGAGCTGTTGGAGAAGTCGGCCGTCTGATCCCGTTCCGACTCCGGCCTGGTGGGGGGGGGGGCGGCCCCCCCGCCGGGGGCGGCCCCCCCCGCCGGGGGTTTTACTAAAAAACCGTCGCCCCCCACAACCCAACAAAGGGGATGTGGGCTTGG
>NZ_JBHZAV010000275.1:5433-9477 GCF_042754445.1 Embleya sp. NPDC059213 | reverse complement strand
CAGGGTGGGCCGTCGGCCCACCCGCCCTCCGCCCTTCCCCCGTCGGCTACTTGGTCGGGTCGACGGTCGGCGGGTCCCGATCCGGGCGCTCGTCCCCGGCCGGCGATTCGGCCGGCGCGTCGACCTCGGCGTCGACCACCGCGACCGCGTGCTGCTCGTCCTCGCCCTCGATCGACGCGCCCGAGGTGAGCCGCTCCTCGACCGCCGTACCCGGCTCGGCCTCGGCCTCCTCCGCGCGGTGGGGCGCGGTCGGCGCGAACGCCATCCGCCCCATCGGCGCCGTCGGCACGGCCTCGCGCGCGGGCAACATCGCCCACAGCGCTCCGGCCAGCCCGGCCGTGCCCACGCCGATCGCCGCCGCCGCCAGGGCCCACTCGGGACGCACCGTCAGCGTGCCGGACGCGCGCAACAGGTAGGCGATCGCGAGGCCGACGAAGACCGCACCCGCGATCAGCGCCATCGGGTCGAAGCGGTACCTGTTCGGCCTCATCGGGAATCGCCCTCCATCCACATCGCACTCCGGTGCCGGGTCGTTCGGGGGTCGACCGACGCGCTCATCGCGGCTCCCGCCCGTCGTCCCCGGTCAGCAACTCGACGTCGCCGACGCCGACCTTCAGGTCGAGGGTGATCGTGCCCCGTCCGGGCCCGCCGCCCTGCGCACCGGAGGTCTCCACCCGCTTGGGCCGATAGCCGTCGTCCCGACCGACCGGCGTGCGCACCTGGCCGAGGTCGGCCGAACCCTCGAACACCACCGTGACGTCCTTGGGCACCCAGACCTGGATCTGTCCGGCGCCGATCCGGGCCTGGACCCGCGCGGTGCCGCCCGGCCCGAGGTCGAGCCGACGCAGGTCGATGTCCATCGCGCCCATGCCCAGGTGGTACGAGGCGGGCAGCGCGGCGACCGTGGTGGGCGTGTAGGTGCGCTCGCCCGAGGGTCCGGTCAACGGCACGCCGATCGCGGTGATCGCGGCCAACAACGCGGTGAGCGCGAGGGCGGGCAGGATCAACAACCGGGCCCGGCCGAACCAGGTGCCCACGAGCAGACCCAGGCCCACGATGCCGAGCAGGATCGCGAGCGCGACGACGAACGACACGTCCACGGCCCCGACGTGGTCGAGCACCCACAGCAGACCACCGGCCATGGTGGCCACCGACAGCGTGGCCAGGGAGACGTACGAGCGCGGACACCTGGGCCGCTGCGGAGCCGGCGGCGGCACGGGGCGACCGTCGCCCTCGGCCGGCGATTCGGCCCCCGGCACCTGCCACCACATCGGCGGCCCGGGCACCGTCGCGCCGTCCGGCCGCACGTCGACCTGGGTCGGCGCCGGCGCCATCGCCGCGACGCCGGCCGCACCGACGGCGGCCTGCTGCTTCTTCTTCGTGTCGGACCACACCATGAACAGCACCACGGCGGTGATCATCAGCAGTGGAATGGACGGGCCGAAGCCGGAGTCCAGGTAGGTGAAGAACAAGGCGACCCCCATGACCGCGACCACGGTGGCTGCCGACGCCCCACGGTCGAACTTCCCGGAGAGCACCCGGCGCAACACCGGTTGCTCCTCACCGCGGGCCGGGATCAACAGCCAGCCCAGGCTGTACACCAGTACGCCAACCCCGCCGAAGAGCGACAGCACCGCGAACACGATGCGGAAGATCACCGGGTCGAGGCCGAAATGCTCACCGAGGCCGCCGCACACGCCCGAGACCATCCGGTCCTCGGTGCTGCGCAGGAGTTGGGGACGAATCGTCGTCGTGGGCGCCGCGGACGACCCCGCAGGGCCGCCCGGGACGTCGCCGGCCCGGTCGCCGGCCGTGGTACCGGGTTTCATGTCGTCGTTCATGAGTACATCGTGGCGCCCGCGAAGTCCGCTTCCCATCGGGCTCCGCCCTGGCGTACCCCTGGTTCCACCCTGAGAACGAATCAGGGTCGGGCCCTGATGCGTCCGGGCTCGTCCGCGTGTGACGATCGGTCGTGTGACCGCCGTATATCCACCGCCCGCCGCGCCCGTTCGGCCCGCGCAGCCGATTCCCCGGCTCCGGCGCGCCTCGTCGCACCGGCTCGCCGGCGGCGTCGCGCGCGGCCTGTCCGATCATCTGGGCGTCGACGCGCTGCTGTTGCGGATCGCCTTCGTCGCACTGGCCTTTTTCGCCGGGCTGGGGATCGCGCTCTACGCGGCGTTCTGGATCTTCGTACCGCAGGGTCGGGCGACTCCCGCCCCGCCGATCCGCGAACGCGGGCGGGAGCGGCACCAGGCGCTCGCCCTGATCATCGTGTTGATCGCGGCGACCATGCTCACCGGTGTGGGCGCGACCACGAGCGGGACCAAGGTCGGCGACTGGATCTGGCCGCTGCTGGTGGCCGGTCCCGGCGTGATCCTGTTGTGGCGCCAGGCCGACGAGTCGCAGCGCGACCGGTGGTTCTCGCTGGACGGCCGCAGCCGGGTGGCGGGCGCGCTGCGCACCTTCGTCGGCGCCGCGCTGGTGCTGGCCGGTCTGGTGTTCTTCTCGCTCGGGCGGGGCGGCATCGGCGACGCGCTGGCCGCGATGCGCGGGGCCGGCCTGCTCCTGGTCGGCCTGCTGGTCATCTTCGGCCCGTATCTGCTGCGCCAGACCCGCGAGCTGGGCGCCGAGCGCCGGGCCCGGATCCGGGCCCAGGAGCGGGCCGAGGTAGCCGCGCACGTGCACGACTCGGTGCTGCACACGCTGACCCTGATCCAGCGCCAGGTCGAGGATCCGCGCGAGGTGGCCCGGTTGGCCCGGGCCCAGGAGCGCGAGCTGCGGGCGTGGTTGTACCGCCCCGACGGCGAGGAGCCGGACCGCACCTTCGCCGCCGCGCTGCGCTCGACGGCCGCCGAGGTCGAGGACGCGCACGGCGTGTCGATCGAGGTGGTCTGCGTCGGCGACTGTCCGGTGGAGGACAAGCTGGCCGCGCTGGTGGCCGCCGCCCGCGAGGCGATGGTCAACGCGGCGAAGTACGCGGGCGGCGCGGCGATCTCGGTGTTCGGCGAGGCCGACGAGGACACGGTGACGGTCTTCGTTCGAGACCGCGGACCCGGATTCGACCCGGACACCGTGCCCGCCGACCGGCTGGGTGTGCGAGAGTCCGTGCTCGGGCGCATGCGCCGCAACGGGGGCGCCGCACACATCCGCAGCGAACCCGGCGAGGGCACCGAGGTCGAGCTGGAGATGCGCCGCGCCGAGGCCGGCCGGGCCGCTGTGGGAAGGACGAACACGTGAACGCCACCGAGAGCAGCACCGAGCACCCCGAGGGGACGGCCCGCACCCGGGTGGTCCTGGTCGACGACCACCGGATGTTCCGGACCGGCGTGCGCGCCGAGATCGGCGAGGCCGTCGAGGTGGTCGGCGAGGCCGACGACGTGGCGAGCGCGGTGGCCGTGGTCACCGAGACCCGCCCCGAGGTGGTGCTCCTGGACGTGCACCTGCCCGGCGGCGGCGGGGTCGAGGTGCTGCGCCAGTGCGCGTCGCTGATCCCGGCCGTGCGCTTCCTCGCGCTGTCGGTGTCGGACGCCGCCGACGACGTGATCGGGGTGATTCGCGGCGGGGCCCGGGGCTACGTGACCAAGTCGATCACCGGCGACGAGCTGATCCGGGCGATCGGCCGGGTCGGCGAGGGCGACGCGGTGTTCTCGCCGCGCCTGGCGGGCTTCGTGCTGGACGCCTTCGCGGCCACCGACGTACCGCCGATCGACGAGGACCTGGACCGGCTCACCCAGCGCGAGCGCGAGGTGTTGCGGCTGATCGCCCGCGGCTACGCGTACAAGGAGATCGCCCGGCGGTTGGTCATCTCGGTCAAGACGGTGGAGACCCATGTGTCCGCCGTACTGCGCAAGTTGCAGTTGTCCAACCGGCACGAACTGACCCGCTGGGCGACCGACCGTCGGCTGGTCTGAGCGAGCACCGACACCCGGCACACACGACGGCGCCCACCCCCCAAAAAAAACGCGGGCTGGGGCCGTCGTGTATGGACCTGCGGACCATTGTCCACTACCGGGAGCAAGGCCGCGACTTACGGCAACCGGACCC
>NZ_JBHZAV010000275.1:0-5423 GCF_042754445.1 Embleya sp. NPDC059213 | reverse complement strand
ACACACGCGGCCGCCCCCCCGCGAACCATCCGGCGGGTGGGCGCCGTCGTGATGGTACGGGCGACCGATGGACCTAGCCGGGTCGAATGGCCGCGAGGAACGGCATCGAGTCGAGCGGGGCCTTGGTCACGGTCTTGCCCGGTCGCGGGGCGTGCACGATCTGGCCGTTGCCGATGTACATGCCCACGTGCCGGTTGTCCGAGTAGAAGAAGACCAGGTCGCCCGGTTGCAGGGCGCTCTTGGCGATCCGCGGACCGTCGTTGATCTGGGTCCAGGTGGTGCGGGTGAGCGAGACGTTCGCGGCCTTCCAGGACGCCTGGGTCAGGCCCGAGCAGTCGTACGAGCCGGGGCCCTCGGCGCCGGAGACGTACGGCTTGCCGATCTGCGCCAACGCGAAGTTGATCGCGGCCTGGGCCCGGCCGGAGGCCGGGATGTTGGTCGCCGGCGGCGTTTCCTTGTCCTTGTCCCGCGAGCTGCGGTCGTTGCTCCGCGAGGTGGAGTCGTTCGCGTGCTCGTCCGAGTCCAGGACGTCCTTCTTCTGCTGCTCGGTGAGCGTGTTCAGAAGTCGGTTCGCCTCGGCCAGCTTGGCCTGGATGTCGGTCTTGTTCTTGTTCAGCTCGGTGCGCAGCTTCTCCAGATCGGCGAGCTGCGCGGACGCCTCGGTGCGGTCCTGCTGGAGGACGCGGGCCTGCGCCGCGATCTGCTTCAGCTTGGCGGCCTGCTGGCCGTCGAGCTGGGACATCATCTGCGACTTCTGCAGGTAGCCCTCGGGGTCGCCGCTGAGCGCGAGCGAGAGCGACGGGGGCAGGCCGCCGGTGCGGTACTGGTTGGCCGCCAGGACACCGATCTGGTCGCGCAGGGCGTTCAGCGCGGTCTGTTCCTCGGTGATCCGGGCCTGCGTCTGGTTCGCGGTGCCCTGCTGCTTGGTGATCTGCTCCTCGACGCCGTTGGCGGCGTCGGTGGCCTTGACCACGTCGCTGTGCAGTTGGTTGACGCGATCCTTGGTCTGCTGGAACGTCTGCGCGGGATCCGCGCTCGCGGTGCCGGCGAAGGTCATCACGCCGGTCATGGTCGCCGCGGCCGTGACGACGGTCGCTGCGGTACGCACGGCGGTGCGCGGCTTGGGCTTGCGGTGCTGCCCGGGTCGACGTTGGGACGCCACTGGTGGCGGGTCTCCTTCCTCGGCCGCCTACCGGGTTAGCTGACGGGTTCGGGCGGAAGAAGGCGCCCTACGGTGCCGGAGCACCGATTCACCCCAGGGACTGCGAGGGTCCCCGGTTCCGGCTTCGCATCGCGATGACGGCGGTTGCCCGACATCACCGAAAGACGTCCCCGAATTCGGCGGAGGCGATCGTGCCGACCGGGTGGCCGACGTCGAGTCCGATCGCCTGTCGGAGAACACTAGTCACAGCCGTGTCACGACCATCACCATTGGCCCCTGCATTGCCAAAACTTTACCAATCCCGCCGTTTCCTTCTCCGCGTATCACGGGAAAAGCGCCCGGATTCCCGAAAGTCGATCTTGAGTCGATTTGGCGAATATTGCCGGCATATGACCCGCCGATGATCATCGACCGGCCGCCGGCTAAGCTGCGGCGGCAACTGCAGCGGCGTCCCGGATGCCGCGCGACGGTCGACGAGGAGTTGTACGACGTGGACGTTCTGCGGCAGATCCTGCTGATCCTGCACATCGTGGGCATCGCGTCCCTGCTCGGCGGCTTCCTCACCCAGATGTCCGCGCTGCGCGCCGGCGACGGGCGGATCGTGCCCGCGATGACGCACGGCGCGCTGACCATGCTGGTCACCGGCCTGGCGCTGGTCGGCGTGGTCCAGGCGGGTCTGGACAAGGACGTGGACAACGCCAAGATCGGCACCAAGCTGGTGATCCTGCTGGCCATCCTGCTGCTGGTCTGGGGCAATCGCGCCGCGGACCGGGTGTCCTCGAAGGTGCTCGGCGCGATCGGCCTGTTGACCGTGGCGAACATCGCCATCGCGGTCATGTGGACCTGAGGCCCGGGCCGCCCCGCCCTACCGGGTGTCCACCACCCGGAACACCTCGGCCATCAGCCCCGCCCCCAGCCCGAAGCGCTCGGCGTTGCCGGTGAGCATCCCGGCGACCTGCTCGCGCAGCCCGGACAGGTGACTCGTCTGACTCGCGTGCGACAACAGCGCCGCCATCTTGCGTTCGAACACCGCGCTCACCTCGACCGCGTGATCCGGTGCCGGCGTCGGCGACAACCACGTCTCCGACACGGTCCACTCCTTCAGCCCCTCCACCTCCAGCAGCTCGGGGTGCGCGAACGGATTCCGGGCGTCCGGATAGATCGCCCGCATCGCCGCCTCGCCCGCCTCCAGATGATCCGGATGACTGGGCGCGAGCCGGTTCCAGTCCCGCTCCGGGCTCGGGATCACCATGCGCTGCGGTCGCACCTGCCGGATCACCCGGGTGATGTCGCGCCGCAGCTCGAAGGTCGCCGCCAGCCGCCCGTCCGGATGACCGAGCCAGTACAACCGCCGCACCCCCACGTGCGCCGCCGCCGCGCTCTGCTCGGCCCGCCGGATCCCGCCGATCTCGGACCGCGGCACCGCCGGGTCGAAGCCGCCCGCGTCCCCGTCGGTGACCAGGCAATAGCTCACCTCGATCCCGGCCTCGGTCCAGGTCGCCACCGTCCCGGCCGCCCCGTAATCGATGTCGTCGGGGTGCGCGGCCAGCACCAGGACCCGCTCCACGTCGCGATCGTCCAGCACGATGTACTCCTTGATCCGGTCGACCCGACGACGGGAAACCCGTCGTCGGCGCGACGATCCTCGCTCGGTACAAAGGGCCGAGCACGACTCGCTTGTTACCCACCTAGACTCGGGGAACGATGAGCAGCCTCTTCGACGACATCCCCCTGCCCGGTTTCGAGACCGCGGCCAAGAAGTCCCCCACGAGCCCCGCGGACGACATCCCGCTGCCGCCCGAGCCGGACGACAACCAGGTATACGGCCTGCCGGAGGACTATCCGGAGGACCTCTACGAAGGGCAGTACGCGCCGCCGGCCGAGCCGCGCGACGCCTACTACCGCAACGGCGCCCCGCGCCCGGTGGTCGATCCGGCCCGGTTGCTCGACGGGATGAACCCGCAACAGCGCGCCGCGGTCGTCCACGAAGGGACCCCGCTGCTCATCGTGGCCGGCGCGGGCTCCGGCAAGACCCGCGTGTTGACCCATCGCATCGCCCACCTGCTCGCCGCGCGCGGTGCGCACCCCGGCGAGATCCTGGCGATCACCTTCACCAACAAGGCCGCCGCCGAGATGCGCGAGCGGGTGGAGGCACTGGTCGGACCGCGCACCAAGGCGATGTGGGTGTCCACGTTCCACTCGGCGTGCGTGCGCGTCCTGCGGCAGCAGTACAAGAAGCTCGGCATGAGTTCGTCGTTCTCGATCTACGACTCGGCCGACCAGCAGCGGCTGATGGCGATGGTCTGTCGCGACCTGGACCTGGACCCGAAGAAGTTCCCGCCGCGCAAGTTCAACGCGCAGGTGTCCAACCTCAAGAACGAGCTGATCGATCACGAGGACTTCGCCGCGAAGGCGATCAACGAGACCGAGCGCATCCTGGCGCAGGCGTACACGATGTACCAGGAGCGGCTGCGCCAGGCCAACGCGCTGGACTTCGACGACCTGATCATGACCACGGTGCACCTGCTCCAGGCGTTCCCGGACGTCGCGGAGCACTACCGGCGGCGCTTTCGACACGTGCTGGTCGACGAGTACCAGGACACCAACCACGCGCAGTACATGCTGGTGCGCGAATTGGTCGGCGGCGCCGCGGGCAGCGGCCCGCGCCTTACCGCGGACGGCGAATTGGTCAACCCCGCCGAGGCCGGGCTCGTCGGGCTCGAACCGGCCGAGCTGTGCGTGGTGGGTGACGCGGACCAGTCGATCTACGCGTTCCGCGGCGCGACCATCCGCAACATCCTCGACTTCGAGGCGGACTACCCGAACGCCCGGACCATCCTGCTGGAGCAGAACTACCGGTCCACACAGACCATCCTGAGCGCGGCCAACGCGGTGATCGAGCGCAACAGCAACCGGCGCGCGAAGAACCTGTGGACGGACGCCGGCGCGGGCTCCGCGATCGTCGGCTACGTCGCGGACGACGAGCACGACGAGGCCCAGTTCGTCGCGGACGAGGTGGATCGGCTCACCGACGCGGGCAAGACCAAGCCGGGCCAGGTCGCGGTGTTCTACCGGACCAACGCCCAGTCCCGGGTGTTCGAGGAAGTGTTCATCCGGGTCGGGCTGCCGTACAAGGTCGTCGGCGGCGTGCGCTTCTACGAGCGCCGCGAGGTCCGCGACGTGCTCGCGTATCTGCGACTGCTGGCCAACCCGGACGACACGGTCTCGCTGCGACGGATCCTGAACGTGCCCAAGCGCGGCATCGGCGACCGGGCCGAGGCGTGCCTGGACGTGCTGGCCGCGCGCGACCGGATCCCGTTCGCCCAGGCGCTGCGCCGGGCGGAGGACGCGCCGGGCCTGGCCAAGCGGTCCGCCAACGCGGTCAACGGCTTCGTCCGGTTGCTGGACGACCTCACCGCGGTCGTGGACGGTGGCGCGGGTCCGGCCACCGTGCTGGAGGCGATCCTGGAACAGACCGGCTACCTGGCCGAGTTGCAGGCGTCCAGCGACCCGCAGGACGAGACCCGGATCGAGAACCTCCAGGAACTCGCGGCGGTCGCACTGGAGTTCGAGCAGGCCCAGGCCCAGGAGGGCGGCGGCGGCACACTGGCCGACTTCCTGGAGCGGGTCTCCCTGGTGGCCGACTCCGACCAGATCCCCACCGACGGCGACGACGGCGGCGTGGTCACCCTGATGACCCTGCACACCGCCAAGGGCCTGGAGTTCCCCACGGTGTTCCTGACCGGCCTGGAGGACGGCGTCTTCCCGCACATGCGTTCGCTGGGCGACGCGAAGGAGCTGGAGGAGGAGCGTCGGCTCGCCTACGTGGGCATCACCCGTGCCCGCGAGCGGCTCTACGTCACGCTCGCGAAGATGCGCAGCGCGTGGGGCGCGCCGTCGTACAACCCGCCGTCGCGCTTCCTGGGCGAGTTGCCGGAGAAGCTGGTCGACTGGCGTGGCACGTCCCCGTCGGCGGCCAAGGCGCTGTCCGCGACCAAGTCGACCGTCGGCTCGCGCGGCGGCTTCGGCAAGGGCGCGCAGATCAAGGAACGGCCGATCGTCGCGCTGTCCCCCGGCGACCGGGTCACCCACGACAAGTTCGGTCTGGGCACGGTGGTCTCCACGGCCGAGAGTGGTGACAAGGCGAAGGCCACGATCGACTTCGGCGCCGGCGGCGAGAAGACCCTGCTGTTGCGCTACGCGCCGGTGCAAAAGCTCTAGCGTCGGATACGCGTGCGGGCCGGGCCGAATGAATCGGCCC
>NZ_JBHZAV010000274.1:0-9630 GCF_042754445.1 Embleya sp. NPDC059213 | reverse complement strand
GGGTGTGGGGTTTTTGGGTCGTTGCAAACTCCTTTGGGACACTTGTTGACCCAGGTCCGGGCCGCGCGCGGCGGGCCGCTCTGGTAACGCCCCCGCGAGGTCCTCGAGCGACCAGCCCACCGGGGTCTTCGATCGGGCACCCGACGCGGCCGCGTGTGGAAGTGGGAGACCGGGGTCGAACCCTGCGCGGAATCCCAACTCCTGCTCGCCGAGGCCCTCGGCCTGGCCCCGACGACGTCGACGTCCGCGCCTGGCCGCACTGGTTACCGGGCCCGCATACGCCACTGCCCCTGGGCGCACACCACACCGTCACCGCGTTGAGAGAGGCGTTGAAGACGACGATGAAACGCCGCACCCTGCTCGGCTACACCGGCGCGGCCCTGGCCGGCCTCGCCGGACAGTGGGCCACCCTGGAACCGCCCCCCGCCGCCGGATCACGCCACGGCAGCGCCGTGGACGCCGAGTTCGTCCAATGACTGGAGACCACCGGGGCGCAACTGACCGGCCAGGCCACCGAACAACGCCAACACACCGCCACCCTGCTCGACGCCCACCTGAGCACCGTCACCACGTTGATCACCGACGCCCTACACCCCGCGGATCGGCCGGCGCCTGCACCTGTTGGCCGCGGGCCTGTCCCAGACCATCGCACGGCGGGAGCCGGGCCGGGCGTGCCGTGCGGTTCGATGTCGACCGCGGCGAAGCGCGGTCGGGCCGCGGGCACCGTGCCGCACCACCGGATCGGTTCCTCGACGGCGCCGGGGGCCCGGCCGAAGTTTTCGCGCAGAGACCGTGGTTGGTGCGGACGGCGTTGCCGATGAGGTGGGCGGCTTTCTCGTATCCGACGTCGGTCACCAGGAGCGCCATGGTGATCGTCCTCGCTCTTTCGGCCCGGGTCGGTACGGCAATATCGGCTGAACATTCGCGTGGCCTACCAGAATTCGTCATGAATTGAGGGATATAACGGAAAACGGACTACATGAAAGAATTCAACCTGCGGGTGGACGCGTCCCTGCTCGCCGCGTTGCGCATGTCGTCTGTGCCGGCGCGCTGGTCGCCGGGGTGTGGTGCTGGCCGTCCACATCGGCATATGCCGACGCCACGTCGGCCTACGGCGACTGGTCGATGAACGGCACCACGGGCACGGTCGACATCCCCTCACGGACTTCCCGACCGCGGCGGTGACAACGGACCGCACCACCGCCACGATGCAGTCCGGAACCTCGGACTTTCTGGGACCGGGAACGCCGGTGGGGGGATCGGTACGGATCTTCGCAGGGCAAGGAATACGTCACTCTGCGGACCGCCACGGGCCTGACGCCCTCGACGACGACCCTCACGTTCGAGCACCCGACGAATGCCGGGAACTTCGCCTTCACCCTGGGCGGCATCGACGCCGACAGCGTCACGGTTGCGGCGACGGGTGCTGACGGCCGGCCCCTGACGGTGGATCAGCTGGGCCGGCAGGGGACCTTCAACCAGTGCCAGGCCAGGCTGAAACCGTCAGCCTGCGGTCCCGCCGGAACTGACACCGACGTGCCTTCCTGGGACCCTGCCACGAACACGCTCGTCGGCCACGGTTCGGACACCACGGGCGCCTCGGGCTGGTTCCAGCCGACCGTGCCGGTTACCGGCATCACGTTGAAGTTCGGCAAGCAGACCGGCTTCCCGGTCTACCAGTTGTGGATCTCGTCGCTCCTCGCAGATCGCCGGCCGCGTCACCGCCGACTGCGGCCCGCCCACCGGGCTCGTGGTGCGGCTCCTGGACGAGAACGGGCAGCCCGTCCCGGGCCCCGACGGACAGGCCGTCACCACGACCACGGACGACCAGGGAAACCACGCCTTCACGAATCCGGCTCCCGGCCACTACCAGGTGAGCACGACGTCCGACGCCTACGCCCCGCCGACCACCTCCCGCACAGCCGACACCAGCGACGGGAACAGCGTTGTCGACGCCGATCTGGCCCTTACCTGCCGCACCAACCCCAGCCCCTCTACGACTGTGTCGTCCACTCCCACGTGTCGCGTCTTTCGGCCGCCACACCGGGGGCGGCCACTCCGGCCGCCACGTCACGGCGTACCCCGACGTCGGCCACTTCTCGGCGTGGTGGGCGCGGACGTCCGCCTGGACCACCTCGCCGAAACCCGCCACCGCCCCGGCACCACCAAGTCCCGCACATCCGGTCCGTAGGCCATCCCGACCCTGCAAGCAGGCCCAAATCCCGTGACCAACACAAAACACGGTCCGGGCCTTCAGGCGTACAAGGCTATGTGCAACACACCCGCGTTCTCGACGAAACTGCGACATCCCCAGGCCAGACTACGAGGACGCCGCGGTCGGCGTGGTGTGCGTGGCCGCGCCCGTGCTCGGCCCGGACGACGAGCCCGTCGCGGCGATCGGCGTGGCCGGGCCCAGTCCCCGCTTCCGCCCCGAGGCGCACGTGACCGCGCTGCGCGCCGCGGCGTCCTCGCGCGTCGGGACGCACTGTCCTGATCGGTATGCGCGCCCGGAACGCGGGCAGCCCGGGGCGCGCCGTCCGCGATTGCGGACGGCCCGCCCCGGGCCCAGTCGGCGCGCTCGGGGGTGGCGGATGCTCAGGTGTTTCGGACGAAGTCCGTGACCAGCCGGTTGAATTCGTCCGCGTGCTCGATCATGGCCCAGTGGCCGCACCGGTTGAGCAGCACCAGGCGGCTGTCGGGGACGTTCGCGAGCAGATGCAGCGAGACCTCGTAGGACACCACTCGGTCGTCGCGGCCGTGGATGATCAGTGTCGGCGTGGTGATCGCCGGGAGCAACCTCGGGTCCACCCACGTGGGCAGCGGGGTGCCGTGCGGCAGGCCGTCCACGTAGTTGCGCAGATGCTCGGGCCGGGCCAGCGCCGCGTCCGAACGGGCCTGGCACAGCTCGGGGGTGGCGAATCGCTCCTTGTCGAAGCACATGATCTCGACGAGCCGCCGCATGTTCTCCGGGCTCGGATCGCGGTAGGCCGTGATGAGCACCTTGAGGCCCTCGGACGGGCCGTCGCCCGCGCCGAAAAGGGTCCGCACGGGGCCGACGGGGGCGCCCATCGTAACGAGGTGGGTGATGCGGTCGGGATGTTCGGTGGCGAGCCGGAGCGAGGTCTGGCCGCCCATCGAGTTGCCGACGAAGGCGGCCTTCTCGATGCCCAGGGCGTCCAGGAACTGGATCGCGGCCTCGACGTGGTCGAGTCGGTCCACCGTGGCCGGGTCGGACTCGCCCCAGCCGGGCATGTCGACGGCGTAGACGTGGAAGTGCTCGGCGAGCGCCCCGATGTTCCCGGCGAAGTTGCTCCAGCCGGTGGCCCCGGGGCCACTGCCGTGCAACAGCACCAGCGGGTGGCCCTCGCCGGCCTCGTGGTAGCGGAGCGTCCAGTCCTTGGTCCGGACCAGGCGCGCGGTCGATTCGCGGGTGGGTGTCATCGGTTGTCTCCGTGATCGGTTCCGGCGGCGCGGGCGAGTTGGGCCGCGACCGCCTCGGG
Organism: Embleya sp. NPDC059213; assembly: GCF_042754445.1. NCBI lineage: Bacteria > Bacillati > Actinomycetota > Actinomycetes > Kitasatosporales > Streptomycetaceae > Embleya > Embleya sp. NPDC059213. Next base: position 6,130 of record NZ_JBHZAV010000274.1, on the reverse strand, counting down.
CGGAAGGTGTCCCCAGTTGTTCAGCCGGTCGAGGGTCCGGACCTGCCAGGTCGCGTCGTCGATGAGCAGGCCGCCCCAGCCGTATTCGACGCTGAACCCCGAGGGTGTGCGGACGTAGAAGCTGAACATGTTGTCGTTGGGGTGCATCCCCAGCGTCATCTCGAACGGCTGCCCGGCTTCCAGGCAGCGGTCGTGCGCCATGCCGACGTCGCGGATGTCGGCGACTTCGAGCATGAAATGGTGCGTGCTCTTGGGGTGCGGCATGTCGCCGAACGCGACGCTGTGGTGGCGCGGGTTGCAGTGCAGGAAAATCAGATCCGCGACCACGCCCGGGGCGACCTCCTCGACGATGGTGTCGGAGATCCGGAAGCCCAACAGGCCCTCGTAAAAGGCGAGATAATCCTCCCGGGACACGCCTTTGGCGATCAGCACATGGTGACCGGCGCCACCGTCGCCGGTGACGAATCCGCCGAGCAGCCGGTCGGAGCGGAACGGGGTGTCGGCGTCCGCGAGTCCGACCACCAGCTCCACCCGGTTGCCGATCGGGTCGGTGGTGACCAGGATCCGGTCCACCCCGCGGGCCGCGGCGAGCGCCGTCCCGCCGTCGGCGACGTCGACGCCGGCCGCGGCGAGCCGGTCCGCGAGCGCGTCGAGGGCGGCCTCCTCCTCGACCGAGTAACCGCTCGCCACCAGGTCGTCGGCGGGTCCGCGCCGGACCAGCCAGCGGTACGCCTTGGCATCGGTGCGCAGGCGCAGCGTGTCGTCGTCCTTCCCCGCGAGTTGCATGCCCAGCAGGTCGACGGCGAAGTGCTCCCAGTCGGCGAGGTCGCTCGCCTCGTAGACGACGTAGGCGAGTTCCTTGACTCCGGTCATGGGTTCTCCTTGGTGTACGTGCTGTGGATGGGGCTGCCGCGCTCCGTGGGCGCTCAGGCGGGGACCGCGAGGCCGAAGACATCGGACGCGGCCACGAAGCGGTCGGGGCGGATCGCGACGGCCCGGGCGCCGTAGCGGCGCAGCCACGGCAGCAGCACACGTTCGAGGTCCACGATCTCGTCGGAGCCCTCGGTATACGCGTCCTGCGGGCGGACGGTCAGGTAGCGGGCGCCCAGCGCGTCCCATCCGGCCTTCTCCTCGGCGGTCAGCAGCACCGTGGGGTCGACGCCGTCGCCCAGCAGTACGAAGCCGTTCCCGAGCAGGTCGTCCAGGCGTGCCATCCGACCGACGGTGTCGCCGACGATCGGCTGCGGCACCATGCGTCCGACGATCGACGCGTCGCCGACCGGCCCGCGCAACTTGCCCGCGGTGAGCACCGGGGGCGCGATGAGCGGCGGCTCGAACGGCGTGACCAGCCCCTCGGGGATCCGGTTCATCGCCTCGATCTCGTCGGGCGTGGCCTCCTGTTTGATGACCCGGCCGAGTTGCACGGCCAGGTCGGTGTAGAAGGCGGCGTTCGGTCGCCGTTCCGTCTCGTACGTGTCGAGCCATGCCTGTGGCAGTTCGCCGCGCAGCACTCGGCCCAACTTCCAGCCCAGGTTGTGCGCGTCGCGCATCCCGGTCTGCATGCCGGCCCCGGCCCATGGCGGCATCAGGTGCGCGGCGTCCCCGGCCAGGAAGACCCGGCCCACCCGCCACGTGTCTGCCATCCGGGTGTGGTGGCGGTAGAACGCCCACTGGTGGATCGCCACGTCGTCCGGGGTCACGCCCAGGGCCGCGAGCAGCGGCCACACGGCGCTCTCGTCGGCGAAATCGGCCTCGGTTTCGTGCGGCTTGAGTGGGATCTCCCAGCGGTGGTTGCCGGCCGACAGGGCGATGTCGACGACCGGGCGCTCGCTGTCGGACCAGAAGGTGAGCAGGTCGCGGTCGGGCCACCAGCGCTTGACCCGACAGTCGATGACGATCCACTGGACGTCGACGGTGTCGCCCAGGAGTTGGGAGCCGATCTGTGCGCGGGTGAAGCTTGTCCCGCCGTCCGCGCCGATGGCGTAGCGGGCGCGCACGGTGTGCGTCTCACCGGTCGCGGGGTCTGCGGCGGTGACCGTGACGCCGTTCGCGTCCTGTTCCACCGCGGTCGCCCGCGCGCCGAATCGCACGTCGAGCAGGTCGCCGTACTCCTCGGCGCACGCGCGGAGTTCGGCTTCCATGGTGGGTTGGTAGATGTTGTAGAAGCGCGGCCGTACGCCGAGCGTGGACGGCGGGTGCTCGACGCGCATGATCTCGGTGCCGTCGTAGGTCGTCCAGCGCAGTGCCCGCTGCGGCTCGATCACGGCGGCGATCCGCTCGTCGACGCCGAGGTCCTGGAAGATCCGCATCGTCCAGTCGTTGACGGTGACCGCGCGAGCACGCGCGTGGATGTCGCGGTCGCGCTCCAAGGCGACGACCGAGGCTCCCTGCCGGAGAAGCGTGAGTGCGGCGGTCACGCCGGTGGGGCCGTACCCGATGAGGGCGACGTCCGCGTCGTGGTTATGCGTCATGAGGGCTCCGGGCGATGGACAGTCGGCACTTTTGGACCGAGCGTTCTATTCTTGTATGCCGACCGTCACATGCCTCGCCGGGCCCGTCCAGACGATTCCGCTGTGCAGAAAGCCGCCGGTGCGACCTGCGATCGCCCGGCGCCTATGCTTCGGCGCATGGCCGACCCGAAACGCAGCAATCGGCGCGGGCGGCGTTCCCGCGAGGAGATCCTCGACGTCGCGACGCGGGTGATGGCCGAGCGCGGATACGCCGCCACCTCGCTCTCGACACTGAGCCGGGAGACCGGCCTGCCCAAGAGCGCGGTCTACCACCACTTCCGGTCCAAGGGCGGCCTGTTGTCGGCGGTCATGGCGCGCGGCGCGTACGACTTCTTCGCGGCCATGCGCACGGCACACACCGGGGGGCCACCGCCCGGGACCCCGCGGGAGCGACTCGACTGGTTCCTCCAGCGCACCGGCGAGATGTTCCTGGCCCGGCCGGACTTCCTGCGCCTGCACCTGATGCTGGTGATGAGTGCGGAGGCGACCGAGGCGGAGGTCGGGACGCTCATCCGCCAGGTACGTCGTGACGGCCGCGCCTACATGCACCGGATGATCTCCGTCGCGTTCGCGGAGGAGGGCCCCGAGATCGCCCAGGCCGTCGCCGACCGCCTCGACCATTTCGCGATCGCGGGTTTCGACGGCGCCTTCGTCGCGATGCAGGCCGACTCCGGGCCGGACCTGCCCGAGCAGATGCGGCTCCTCGGCGAGGCCCTCGCGGCGCTCGGTGGGGCACGCGCCGCCGAGCTGCGCACGCGCGGCTGAGTCGGAGCCCCCCGGATCCGGGCCGGGGGTTCAGCCGGCGAGCAAGTCCCGTTCCAGCGCGACCGCCGCGCTCCGCAGCGTGGCGACCAACTGGGTCACCCGCGTCCTGTCATAGCGGATGCTCGGCATCGAGACGGACAGCCCGCCGACCGATGTGGCGTCCGCGCCGCGCACCGACACCCCGACGGCGACCAGGCCGCGTTCCGAGCGGCTCTGGTTGACCGCGAAGCCGTTGCGGGCGACGCGGGACAGTTCGGCGCGAAGTTCGACCAGGTCTGGCCGGTCGAAGGCCCGGTTCTCCCAGCGCTCGGCCGCGTACAGCGACTCCAACTCCGCGTCGTCCAGCTCGGCGAGCAGCACCAGGCCGACGGTGGTGCGGTGCGCCGGGAAGACCATGCCTTCGCGCGAGCCCACCCGCAGCGCCTGTGTGCACTCGACACTGGCGATGAACCGGACCGTCTCACCGGTGCGTACGGCCAGGTTGGCCGACTCCCCCAACATGTCGACCAGACGGCGAAGGTGCGGCAGCGCCGCGGCACGGAGCCGGGAGACCGCGGACTGCGAGTGCGCGGCCAGCTCCAGTACCGGGCCCACCCGGTAGGTGCGATCCGGCCCCTGGACGGCGAAGTCGCGGTAGACGAGCATCGCGAGCAGGCGGTGCGCCGTGGAGATGGCGACGCCGAGGCGCCGGGCCACCTCGCTGACCGTCATCGGGCCCTCCAGTTGCAACATCGTGGCTGTCCTGAGGGCGTTGTCCACGCTGGCGATGGCGTACGGCGGCGGGGTCTTGAGGGGCTTTTCCACGCTGCCTCCCGAAAAGCGTTCTGCACAACAGAATCTTGTTTTCTGTCCTGCGCTGTGCCGTCACGGTATACGCATGACCGCCAGCCCTGTCGAACCACGTGCCGAGCGGCGCACCGTCGCCGCATCGAACCAACCGGAGGTGACTCCGGCCCTGGAGGCCCTGTACCGGGGATTCGACCGTGAACTGCTCGTCCCGCTGTGGACCGAGATCGGCGACCTGATGCCGACCCACCCGCGCTCACGCGCGCTGCCGCACCTGTGGAAGTGGCGCAACCTGCTCATGCTCGCCGAGCAGGCGGGCGAACTCGTGCCCGTCGGCCGCGGCGGCGAGCGGCGGGCCCTCGCACTCGCGAATCCCGGCCTGGACGGCCGCCCCTTCGCGACCCCTACCCTGTGGGCGGCCATCCAGTACCTCATGCCGGGCGAGGACGCCCCCGAGCACCGCCACACCCAGCACGCCTTCCGCTTCGTCGTCGAGGGCTCCGGCGTGTGGACGGTCGTCGGTGGCGACCCGGTGCCCATGAACCGCGGCGACTTCCTGCCTCAGGCGGGCTGGAACTGGCACGCCCACCACAACGCCGGGGCCTCCCCCATGGCCTGGATCGACGGCCTCGACATCCCGTTCCAGTACGGCGCCGAGACGCAGTTCTTCGAGTTCGGCCGCGACCGGCTCGATGTCGCCGAGCGCAGCACGCCCGAGCGCTCCCGTTCCGAACGGCTCTGGGGCCACCCCGGACTGCGTCCCCTGCGCGCACCCGCCGCCACCGCCCCCGGCTCGCCGTTGCTCTCCTACAAGTGGGCGGTCACCGACCGAGCGCTGGACGACCAACTGGAGCTGGCGAAGGAGGGCCACGGCGGCGTGGTCGAACCCGGCCACGCCGCCGTCCGCTACACCGACCCGGCCACCGGCGCCGACGTGCTGCCGACGATCCGCGCCGAGTTTCACCGCATCACCCGCGGTACCGAAACGGCACCGTTCCGGGAGACCGGCTCCTCCGTCTACCAGGTCTTCGACGGCTCCGGCACGGTCACCGTCGGGGATCGGACCTGGTCCGTGACGCGCGGCGACCTGTTCACGGTGCCGTCCTGGACGCCGTTCTCGGCCCGCTCCGAGGCCGGCGTCACGGACTCCGACAGCGGCGCCCTCGACCTGTTCCGATTCGGCGACGCGCCGATCTTCGAAGCCCTGCGACTCCACCGCTCCACCACCGACGAGGATCCCCGATGAAGCTCGCCACCCTGCGCACCCCCGCCGGCACCCGTGCCGTCCTGCTCGCCGGAGAGGAACTGATCGACCTCGGCGCCGCCGACGTCGGCGCGCTGCTCGCCGACCCGGACTGGCGCGAGCGGGCCGCAACCGCCTCCGGTACCCGTTTCCACCTCGCCGGCGCCGACTTCGCCCCGGTCGTGCCGCAGCCGTCCAAGGTGGTGTGCGTCGGCCTCAACTACAAGAACCACATCCAGGAGATGGGGCGTGAACTCCCCAGCCATCCCACGCTGTTCGCGAAGTTCGCGGACTCTCTGACCGGCCCGGCCGACGACATCCCGCACCCGGCCGAGACCACCGAACTGGACTGGGAGGTCGAACTCGCGGTCGTCATCGGCCGACGGGTGCGCCGGGTGAGCACCGCCGAGGCCGAGGCCGCCATCGCCGGGTTCACCGTGTTGAACGACATCACGTGCCGCGACTGGCAGTTCCGCACCCGCGAGTGGCTGCAGGGCAAGATGTGGGACGCCTCCACACCCATCGGCCCCTACCTGGTCACCCCGGACGAGCTGCCCGGTGGTGTACGTCCGGTGCTCGATGTGCGACTCGATGTCGATGGCGAGGTGATGCAATCCGACACCACCGGCGACCTCCTGTTCGACCCGGTCGCGCTGGTCGAGTACGTCTCCGCGGTGATCCGCCTCAACCCGGGCGACGTGATCGCCACCGGCACACCCGGCGGCGGCTGCCACGCCCGCACCCCGCACAGGAAGCAGCGAGCGGCAACCTCGGGGGTAGCGCAGAAACAGGTCATCGGACGCAAGGTGAACCGTGACCTCAGGGT
>NZ_JBHZAV010000273.1:0-9713 GCF_042754445.1 Embleya sp. NPDC059213 | reverse complement strand
TTTATCACACCCCGCCCCGGGGGTTCCCCCCACGGCGGTTAAACGCGCCCCGCGGTCCCGGGCGGCGGCATTCCGCCCGGGACCGCTGCTCTCGAAAGTACGCCCTCAGCGCGCGTCCCAGGACCCACCCCGCACCCGGAGGCGAGGAATCGCAGCACATGGCCGCCATCCGCCGGACCGCCGCCCGCACCGAACCGGCGCCCGCCGACGGCACCGACGGCCCCGGCCGGCTCCTGGTCGGCGCCCTCCGGCACAGCGCGGGCCGCACCTCCGCCCTGTTCGCCTGCAGTGTCGGCGCCGCCGCGGTCGCGATCGCGCTGCCCGCCGTCTTGGGCCACGTGCTCGACCTGTTGCTCGACAACGCCGCCGGAGCACGCCGCGCGGTCGCCTTGTGCGCGATCCTGATCGTCGCCGAAGTCGTCTTCGACGCGGCGGAGGCGCTCCTGAGCGGGATCACCACCGCCCGGACCGCCGCCTGGCTGCGCCGCCTCGGCATCGACCACGTGTTGTCGCTCGCCCCGCACCGCGCCGCCGAGCGCGGCACCCCCGGCGACTTGGTCACCCGACTCACCGGCAACGCCGCCGAGGCGAGCACCGCTCCCGCCACGGTGGCAACCGGCCTGGCCGCGTTGTTCGTTCCGCTCGGCGGCCTGATCGCCCTCGCGGTCATCGACCTCCCGCTGTTCGCGGTGTTCCTGGCGGGTGTGCCGCTGCTGGCCTGGCTGCTGCGCGCCTTCGTGCGCGACTCCTCGGACAGTGTGGCCCGCTACCAGCGTGTCCAGGCGGACATCGCCGGCCGGCTCGTCGAGGCCCTGGGCGGCTCCCGCACGATCGCCGCCGCCGGCAGCTCGGCCCGCGAACTCGACCGGATCCTCGCGCCGTTGCCCGAGCTGGGCAACCAGGGCAGGCGGATGTGGCACGTCTACGGACGGGCCATGGCGGGCGCCGGAATCCTGGTGCCGCTGCTGACCACGGCCGTGCTGGCCGTCGGTGGAATCCGGCTGACCCACGGCGACCTGACCGTCGGCGAACTGCTCGCCGCCTCGCGCTACGCCCTGTTGGCCGCCGGCCTGGGCGCCGGCGTCGGGCAACTCAACGCCCTCGTGCGCAGCCGCGCCGCCGCCCGCCGCACCGCCGAGTTGTTGGCCGTGCCCCCGATGCGTTCGGGCACCGACCCGCTGCCGGCGCACGGCCCGGGCCGGCTCGAATTGCGCGGGGTCACCGTCGTGCGGGACGGCACGGCGGTGCTGCGCGACGTGCACCTGATCGTGCCGGGCGGCAGCACCGTGGCCGTGGTCGGGCACTCGGGCGCGGGCAAGTCCACGCTGGCCGCGGTCGCCGGACGGCTGACCGACGTGGACGCGGGCACGGTGTGGTTGGACGGGGTGCCGGCGACCGAGGTCGATCCGACGCGGTGGCGGCGCGAGGTCGGGTACGCCTTCGAGCGACCGGCGCTGTTCGGCGACACGATCGCCGAGGCGATCGGCTTCGGGCCGTATGCCTCCTCCCCCGGCGAGGTCGAGGTCGCCGCCGAAGCGGCCGGCGCCGACGGCTTCATCCGGCTGCTACCGAAGGGCTACGCGGCGCCGCTGAGCGGTGCCCCGCTGTCCGGGGGCGAACTGCAACGCCTCGGGCTGGCGCGGGCGTTCGCGCACGCCGGGCGACTGCTCATCCTGGACGACGCCACCTCCAGCCTGGACAGCGTGACCGAACTGCGGGTCGGCCGGGCGCTGGTGCGCGACGTGCGCGCGGGCACCCGGTTGTTGATCGCCCATCGGGCCTCCTCGGCGGCGCGGGCCGACCGGGTCGTGTGGCTGGAGGCCGGCCGGGTGCGGGCGCTCGGCACACACCGGGAGTTGTGGGACGTGCCGGACTACCGGGCGGTGTTCGCGGATCTCGGCGATCCGGGCGCGGCCGAGGGGTCGGCGGCCGGGGCCGGCCCGGGCGCCGCCGGGGAGGATCGGTGAGCGAGTCCCGTGTGCCGGTGCTCGCCCGGCGTTTCCTGGCCCGGCGCAGGCGGGTCCTGGTCCGGCTCGCGGGATGGTCGCTGCTGGAGTCGGCGCAGACCTTCCTCGGCGGCTACGGCGTGGCGATGGCCCTCGATCACGGCTTTCTGGCCGGGCGCGCCGGAATCGGGGTGGCCTGGCTGGCCGTTGCCGCGGTGGCGATCGTCTTCGGCGGGTGGGCCACCGGCGGGATCTTTCGCGGCCTGGCCGATCTGGTCGAGCCGCTGCGCGACGGGCTGGTCCGGCGGGTGGCGACGCGCGCGCTCACCGAGGCGATCGACGCGCCGGCCCGCGCGGCGGACAGCGCGGTGGTCTCGCGTTTGACCAACCAGAGCGAGATCGCCCGGGACAGCTTCGCCGGACTGGTCCTGGTGGCCCGCTCGTTCGTCTTCACCGCTCTCGGCGCGCTGTTCGGACTGGCCGCGCTGGCACCGGAGTTGCTGGTCGTGGTGGTGCCGCCGCTGGTGCTCGGGCTGGCGCTCTTCCTGGCCACGTTGCTGCCGATGGCCGCCCGACAGCGGGCCTTCCTGGACGCCGACGAGGCGTTGTCCGGGCAACTCGGAATGGTCGCGACGGGCCTGCGTGACGTGCTGGCGGGCGGCGCGGGCGAGTCGGTCGCGGCTCGTACGCACGCGTTGATCGACGCCGAGGCGCGCGCGGCACGGTCGTTGGCCCGGTGGGCCGGCGCGCGGGCGATCGCGCTCGGGGTGGCCGGGCAGTTGCCGGTCCTGTTGCTGCTGGTGAGCGCTCCGTGGTTGCTCGATCGGGGCCTGACCGCGGGGGCGTTGCTGGGCGCGCTGACCTACCTCACCCAGGCACTGTTGCCGGCGCTGCACACGTTGATGCAGGCGCTGGGCGCGGCGGGCACCCGACTGCTCGTGGTCCTGGATCGGCTCACCTCGGGGCCGACGTCGGCGCGGCGGCGTGCCGGCGTGCTCGGCCCGGCCGACGCGGCCGGTGCGACCGGTGGGCCGCCGCGGGTGCGGCTGCGCCGGGTGACGTTCGCCTACGGCCCGAACGCGGCGCCGGTGGTGCGCGACCTGGACCTGACCGTCGAACCCGGCGAGCACCTCGTGGTGGTCGGCCCCAGTGGCATCGGCAAGTCGACGCTGGCCGCCCTGGTCGCGGGGGTGCTCGTGCCGGACCGGGGCGAGGTGCTCGTGGACGGCCGGCCGGTCCGCCCGGTCGGCGGCGAGCCCTCCCGGCAGCGGGTGCTCATCCCGCAACAGGCGTACGTGTTCGGCGCGAGTGTGCGGGAGAACCTGCTCTACCTGTGCCCGGACGGCGCGTCCGCGGCGGCGCTGGCCGCGGCGACGGACGCGGTGGGCCTGGGGCCGCTGATCGATCGACTGGGCGGCCTCGACGCGCCGGTGGATCCGGCGTCGTTGTCGCAGGGCGAGCGCCAGTTGATCGCGTTGGGTCGGGCCCACCTGTCACCGGCGCCGCTGGTCCTGTTGGACGAGGCCACCTGCCATCTGGATCCGGCCGCCGAACGACGCGCCGAACGGGCCTTCGCGGACCGGCCGGGGACGTTGATCGTGGTCGCCCATCGGATCAGTTCGGCCCGACGGGCGGACCGGGTGCTGGTCCTGGACGGTGTACACGCGGTGTGCGGAACGCATCGGGAACTCCTGGATCGCTCGTCGTTGTACCGGGACCTGGTGGGGGACTGGCACGCGGAACGCATCTGAGGAGGATCGGGAGGGGGTCGGGATCCGGGCTCCGGCGCGTCGCCCGGATCCGACCGGGCCGGTGCTACACCCAGCCGGCGTCCTGCGAGATCCGGATCGCGTCGATCCGGTTGCGGGCGCCGGTCTTGCGGGTGATCGCGGACATGTAGTTGCGTACCGTGCCGATGCTGAGCCGCAGGTCGCGGGCTATCTCCGGAGCCGACGCCCCCTCGGCGGCGAGCGTCAGCACCCGTATCTCGCGCGGGGTCAACGGGGCGCTCGCGGCGCGCAGCAGGTCGAGCGCCAGCGACCCGTCCACATAGCGCCGACCGGCGGCCACCAACCGGATCGCTCTCGGTAACTGCGGAGGTCGCGCGCATTTGTCCACGAAGCCCAGGGCCTTGGCCTCGGCTGCCCGACACAGGCTGCCCGGCCGGGACGTGGTGGCCAGGACGAGCAGGGCGCAGTCCGGATCGACCGGGCGACGCGGCAGTTGCACGGATCCGGGACAGTCCACGTCCACCACGCAGACGTGCGGACGTTGGCACCGGGCCCGATTCGGTGCGCCGTCCCAACTGTCGGCCTCCACCTCGATGTCTTCCTCGCGATCGAGCAGCGCGGTCAGCGCCGATCTCATCAGTTCCGTGTCGTGCACCAAGAGAACGCGGATCATTGTTCGCTCCCGATAGACGCCGACGTCCCGAAGTTGCCCGTCGAGCACCTCGATAGCTACCCCGCCCCACGACTTGCACCACAACCTGTAATCGAATGATGCGTTTGTGCGACGTTTGGATCCGTCGCCCGTGATTCCTGTCGAACCACGACCGCTCGGGGCCGCTCTCGATCGCGCCGTGGCAGCACCTCGACCGACCCCGCCGACGGGGTGTGGCTACCGGCCGGAATCAGCGTCCGGGGGGCGGGTCGAGGCGGCGCGGCGGGTTCGGGCCCAGCCGGGCGCCCACGTTCGGCCGTAGGGGTGCTCGGGGGCCGACGCGACCAGGTGTTCGCGCAGGGCGGTGAGCCCGGGGTGCGGATTGTCGGCGCGCCACAGCAGCGAGTGCGGGTAGACGGGGGTCGGGTCGCACAGCGGGATGAGCCGCAGGTCGTGACCGACGGGCCAGACGAGCGGCGTGCGGTCGGTGAGGAAGGTCGCCAGCGTCGATGATTCGGCGATCGTGTCCAGGAGCACCTCGATGCCGAAGTCGGGGCCGATCGTGTCCACGGTGAATCCGAACGCGGCGGCGAACTCGTCGTAGTAGGCCGTCCATTCGGTGCCGCGGATGTTGCCCGGCATCCAGATCCGGCGCCCGGCGAGTCGGGCCGTGGCCACCGTCGCGGCGGTGGCGAACTCGTGGGTGGGGCCGACGAACAGCCGCAGCGGCTCGTCCAGGACCGGGGTCGCCTCGACGCCGTCGGGCAACCGCCGACCGGGCATGGTGACGGCCCGGATGCTCGCGTCGATGAGGCCCGACCGTACCGCGTCCACGGCCGCGTCGGCGCCGGGCAGGGTCACCACGTCCAGCCCGATCTCCGGATGCGCGAGGTGGAAGTCGCGCACCAGGCCGGCCGGGGCGAGCCGGCGCCCGACCACGTCGACCCGCAGCGCGCGCCGGCCCGGCCGCACCGACGCGGCGGCCTGCTCCTCGGCATGCAGCAGCGTCCGGGCATGCGGCAGGAACACCTGCCCGTCGATGGTCAATTGCGCGCCGCGCGCGGTCCGGACGAACAACTGCACACCGAGGTCCCGCTCCAGCGCGGCGATGCGCTTGGAGACGGCCTGCTGGGAGATCGACAGTCGGGCCGCGGCCGACTGGAACCGTCCCGCGTCCACGGCGGCGACGAAGGTGCGTACGGCGGCGATATCCACGCCCGTCATCCTAGAAGCACAACCGATCGTTGTGGATTGTGGGCGAGATAGTTGTTTGATCCCATTACGTCATGCTCGATTTGATGTCTCCGGTCAACGCTTGGTTGATCAAGCGCGCCTCCTCCCCGCCTCGGAGATGACTCACTCGTGCCGGATTCCTTCGTCCACCTGCACAATCACACCGAATACTCGATGCTCGACGGCGCCCAGAAGCTGGGACCGATGTTCGCCGAGGTCGCCCGGCTGGGCATGCCCGCGATCGCCATGAGCGACCACGGCAACATGTTCGGCGCCTACGAGTTCGCCCGGGTCGCGCGGGGCTTCGCCGGCGTCCGGCCGATCATCGGCATCGAGGCGTACGTGGCGCCCTCGTCCCGGTTCTCCCGCAAGCAGGAGTTCTGGGGACCCGGTGGCCGACGCGCCGTCGGCAACGACGGCGAGGGCTCCAAGGACGTCTCCGGCGGTGGTCGCTTCACGCACATGACCATGTGGGCGCGCGACGTCCGGGGACTGCGCAACCTGTTCCGGCTGAGCACCCAGGCCGGCTACGAGGGCCAATTCCCGGCCGGCAAGCCCCGGATGGACCGGGAGTCGATCGCGCGGCGATCCGAGGGCATCATCGCCACCACCGGCTGCCCGTCCGGCGAGGTACAGACCCGACTGCGGCTGCACCAGTACGACGAGGCGAAGGCCGCCGCCGCGGCGTACCGGGAGATCTTCGGCCCGGAGAACTACTTCCTGGAGTTGATGGACCACGGCCTGGCCATCGAACGCGACGTGCGCGAGGGACTGCTGCGTCTGGCCAAGGAGTTGAACCTCCCGCTGCTGGCCACCAACGACGCGCACTACGTCACCGAGGACCAGGCCGACGCGCACGACAGCCTGCTGTGCATCGGGGTCGGCAAGGACAAGAACGACCCCAAGCGGTTCCGCTTCGACGGCTCCGGCTACTACCTCAAGTCCCCCGCCGAAATGCGCGCCCTGTTCGCGGAGTTGCCCGAAGCCTGCGACAACACCCTGTTGATCGCCGAACGCGTCGAGTCATACCACGACGTCTTCGACTACGTCGACGAGATGCCGCACTTCCCGGATGTGCCCGCAGGCGAGAGCCAGGAGTCCTGGCTGCGTCGGGAGGTTCGCCGGGGGCTGGTGATGCGCTACGGGGATCCGATCCCGGCGCGGGTGCTGGACCGCTTCGAGACCGAGATGTCGGTGATCGGTCCGATGGGCTTCAGCTCGTACTTCCTCGTCGTCGCCGACATCTGCCGGCACGCCCGGGAGAACCGGATCCCGCTGGGTCCCGGGCGCGGCTCGGCCACCGGCTCCATCGTGGCCTACGCGACGCGGATCACCGAACTGTGCCCGCTGGAACACGGGTTGCTGTTCGAGCGGTTCCTCAACCCGGAGCGCGTCAACCCGCCCGACGTCGACCTCGACTTCGACGACCGCCAACGCGACCGCATGGTGCGCTACGTGACCGAGAAGTACGGCGACGAGTACACCGCCATGGTGAACACGTTCGGCCGGATCAAGGCCAAGAACGCGATCAAGGACTCGGCGCGCATCCTGGGCTACCCGTACTCCCACGGCGAGCGCATCACCAAGGCCCTGCCGCCGGACCACAACGGCAAACCGGCCCCGCTGGCCGCCGTCTTCGACGCCGCCCACGAGCGCTGGGCCGAGGCCGGCGAGCTGCGCCGCATGTACGACGAGGAGCCGGACGTGCGGCGGGTGCTGGACACCGCCCGCGGCGTCGAGGGCCTGATCCGCGGCACCGGGGTGCACGCCGCAGCGGTGATCCTGTCCAAGACCAGGCTCACCGACCGCATCCCGCTGCACATGCGCGCCTCGGACGGCGTGCGGATCACCGGGTTCGACTACCCCTCGTGCGAGGCGATGGGCCTGATCAAGATGGACTTCCTGGGTCTGCGCAACCTGGGCGTCATCGACCAGGCGATCCGGAACATCCGGGAGAACCGGGGCATCGACCTGGCCACCGTCGATCCGCTGGACGGCAACGCCTCGACCGTGGTGATCCCCCTGGACGACGCTCGGACGTATCGACTGCTGGCCGAGGGCAACACGTTCGGCGTCTTCCAACTGGACGGCGGCGGCATGCGGGTGCTGCTGCGGCAGATGGAGCCCACCCGGTTCGAGGACATCGCCGCGGTCAACGCCCTGTACCGTCCCGGCCCGATGGCGGCGAACGCACACACCAACTACGCGCATCGCAAGACCGGTCGCCAGGAGATCACCCCGATCCATCCCGAACTGCGCGACGCGCTGGAGCCGATCCTCGGGAACACCTTCCATCTGCTCGTCTACCAGGAGCAGATCATGGCCATCGCCCGGGAGTTGGCCGGCTACACGCTGGGCGGCGCCGACCTGTTGCGCCGCGCGATGGGCAAGAAGAAGCCGGAGGTACTCGCCGCGGAATGGGACAAGTTCCACGACGGCATGCGCGGGAACGGCTTCGGCGAGGAGGCGATCAAGGCCCTGTGGGACGTCATGCTCCCGTTCTCCGGCTACGCGTTCAACAAGTCGCACACCGCCGGCTACGGCCTGGTCTCGTATTGGACCGCCTATCTCAAGGCCAACCACCCGGCCGAGTACATGGCCGCACTGCTCACCTCCGTCGGCGACGACAAGGACAAGGCGGCGGTCTACCTCGCCGACGCCCGCAAGAACGACGTACGGGTCCTGCCCCCCGATGTCAACGAGTCCGTCGCGGAGTTCACCGCCGTCGGGGACGATGTGCGGTTCGGGCTGCGGTCGGTGCGCAACGTCGGCGACAACGTCATCGAGGCGATCGTCGACGCCCGGCGCAGGAGGGGCGGGTTCACCTCCTTCGCCGACTTCCTGAGCAAGGCGGACCTGCCCGCCCTGAACAAACGGGCCGTGGAATCGCTGATCAAGGCCGGCACGTTCGACTCGCTGGGGCATTCGCGCAAGGGCCTGGCCGCCGTGCACGAGGAGGCCATCGACGCGTTCGTCCCGGTGAAGAAGGCGGCGAGCTTCGGCCAGGACGATCTGTTCGCCGACGCGGGCGCGGGCGAGGGCGACGAACCCGCATTCGGCCTGGACTTCCCGATCGACGACGCCGAGTGGCCGCGCCGGCAACTCCTGGCCACCGAACGCGAGATGCTCGGGCTCTACGTCTCGGCCCATCCGCTGGACGGGGCCGAGCACATCCTCGCCGCCGCGCGGGACTGCTCGATCGCCGCGCTGCTCGGCTCCGAACGCGGCTCCGGGGAGGTGCGACTGTCCGGACTGATCACGGGGGTGCAGCTCAAGACGACCAAACAGGGCAACGTGTGGGCCATCGTCGACCTCCAGGACCGGGACGCCGGCATCGAGGTCCTGTTCTTCCCCGCCGTCTACCGGCTCGTCCGACCCGCCCTGGTCGAGGACCACGTGGTCTCGGTCACCGGCCGGATCGAGGAGCGGGACGGAACCCCGAACGTCTTCGGTCGGGAGGTGACCGTGCTGGACGTGTCCTCCGCCGAACACGGCGGCCGACCGCCGGTGCGCCTGGCCCTGCCCGCCCACCGGGTCACCGAGCAGTCGGTGGCCGAACTCAAACGAATCCTCGCCGCCCACCCGGGCGACTCCCCGGTCCACCTCACCGTGCGCGGCGTGCACAAGACCACCGTCTACGCGCTGGCCGCGAAGGTCGACGCGAGCACCCTGGCCTCCGAGATCAAGGTGACCTTCGGGGCGGAGTCCTGGGTGGGCAGCGCGTAGGGGTCGCCTCCTTCGGACCCGGCGCGGATCAGCGGGCGGACAGGGCGTCGTCCACCCAGTCCCCGGCCAGCACCTCGTCCAGGACCAGCGCGCCCGCACCCAGCATGCACGCGTCCCGGCCGGTCACGGCGGTGGCGATCTCCAGGTCGCGGGTGGCCAGCGGCAGGCAGCGTTCGTAGATCGCGCCGCGTACCGCGGCGACGAAGGGCTCGGCGGCGGAGAGGCCGCCGCCCAGGACGAGCACGTCGGGGTTGAAGAAGTTCACCAGCGGGGTGAGCACCTGCCCGGCCAGCCGGCCCGCGTTGCGGACCAGCGTGGTCACCTCGGGCACGCCGTCGTTGACCAGTTCGACCAGTTGGCGCGACGAGGAGACCTCGATGCCCTGCGCGCGCAGCGTGCGCTGCAGCGCCGCGCCGCTCGCGTGCG
>NZ_JBHZAV010000272.1:0-9834 GCF_042754445.1 Embleya sp. NPDC059213 | reverse complement strand
CTTCCGGACTCTAGCAGATCCTGCGACCCGCTTTTCGTCCGTTGCTTTCCGCCTTCGAAACTCTCGTTTCCTCGGCTTCCGGCTCTTCGAGCTTAGCAGTCCTTGCGGCCTGCTTCGCTCACCGCTTCGGGCATCGGGAATTTACATTCTCCGAGGCATTTGGCGGCGTCCGCAGACTTTAGCGGAGCGCATTCCCGATCGCCTAATCGGTGATCATGGATTTGCTCGCCTCCCGGGCGGACTTCGCAACAGTACACGGCCGGGCCCGGAGCACCAAATCGCTCCGAGCCCGGCCGCTCATACCGTTCCCGCGGCGTCAGCCCAGGGTCAACGCCCCTTCCCCATCGCCGGTTTCGGGCCCGTCACCGGCTTCGGGCCGGGCAGCGTGTTCGGGCCTGCCTCCGTCACCGGGGGCGTGGTCGTGACCGTGCCGTCGTGGGTGAAGCCGATGCCCCGGAGAGTGGGCAGCGGGTGACCGTCGGTGGTGCCGGCGAGTTCCACTCGGTATTGCAGGAAGCGCGATGCGCTGCCGACCGTGTCGCCGGGGCGGGTGAGGTCCTTCCATGGTGTCCAGCTCGCGTCCGGGGTGGCCGTCGTGCCGGTGCGTACCGATACCCGCAGCGTGGTGCCCTTGGGGATGTCGGCCTGCCAGTCGCCGGCCAGCCAGGTCACCATGCGGCCCGCGTCCAACGGCTTCGACACGTATGTACCGGTCGGGGCCCGGTCCAGGGTGAGTGCGTCCGGTCGGTCGCCGCTGACCGCTCCGCCGGAGACCGTGCCGTTGGTGAAGTCGAACGCGCCGGTCTCGGCGACGCCCGGCCTGGGCATCACCAGTCGGGCGCTGTCCTTCTTCTTTCCGTCGCCGCCCGACCAGGTTCCCTCGTTCCCGGCCGCGTCGACGCCGGCGAGACGGAACGCGTAGGTCTTGCCCGAGCCGAGGTGGCCGAGCTTGGCGTGGTGCTCGGTGGTCGACTGCTTCCGGTCCGCGTATACCGGGCGCACCGACGCGGCGTTGTCGCCCAGGAGCACCGAGGCGGTCGTGGGCTTGTCGGTCTTCCAGGTCAGGTCGGCGCTGCCGTCCGGCCAGGTCTTGACCGAGACGTCGCTGATCACCGGCGCCTTGCGGTCGGCCTTGGGGGTGCGGAACTCGGCGGGCTTGGCGTTCGGGGCGGGCCAGACGCTGCGCTCGCCCTTCGCGTTCTCCGAGGTGAGTCGGTAGTAGTAGGTGGTGTCTGGCTTGAGCGCGCCCAGGGCGATCTTGTGCTCGCCGGCGGTCTCCACGCTCTTGTGGGTGATCGGCATCTGGTCCGGCTTGGTGCCGAGCTGCATCTCGGTGGTCGAGGGCACGTCGGTCGTCCAGGTCAGCGTGCCCGAGCCGTCCGCCGCCGGGGCGGCCTTGGCCTGGGCGATCTGCGGTGCGACCGGGTTGGCGTAGGTCGCCGTGTAGGCGCCGGAGGTCCCGTCGAAGACGGCGTACTCGATGCCCTTGACGGTGGTCTTCTGGAAGGTGACCGGAATACCGCCGCGGGAGAGCGCGGTGAGCGTGGTGCCGCCCGAGCCGGTCGTCGGCAACATCGTCATCAGGTTGGTCGCGGCCGCGTTCTGGTTGACGGTGAAGGTGACCGAGTTGCCGACCCTGGTGAGGCCGGTGATCGTGGACGCGTTTCGGGCGTCGGTCCAGTCCAGCAATTGTTTGGCCGAGACGATCGGGACGTTCTTCGCCTTGGCCGAGGCGATCAGGGCCTGCTCGATGTCGAGCTGGCCCACGTTGCCCACTCCGCCGTTGGCGTTCGCCGAGTCCGTGTGGTTGTTCATCACGAAGGCGCCGTAGAAGCCGTCGTTGTTGGCGCCGTTGACGAGTTGGTCGAAGGTGTCCGGATAGACCTGCTGGAATTCGTCGTTGATCTGGGTGGTGCCCTGGTAGATGTCGATCATCTGACCGCTGGGGTCGGTGAATCGCATCGGGAAGCCGGAGCCGGTGAAGAAGCCGGGGCTCGCCTTCATCAGCGGCCCGCCCCAGGTGTTCTTCCAGTAGTCCGGCATGTAGTAGTAGTTCGTGTCGAGCCGGATGCCCTTGGCGCGGGCGATCGAGGCGTTCGAGCTCCAGTCGGGCCAGGTCAGACAGTGGGTGCGGTTGGTGGTCGGCTTCAGGGGCGCGTAGCGGGTGAAGTCGTCCAGGCTGTTCTCGTACACCGCGCCGAGTTCCGCGTTGATGTCCGTCTGGGACGCGCCGGCGCGCAGTTGCGGGCAACTGCCGTTCTGGTCGACGTGTCGGGCGATCTCGAAGCCCTGCGCGGTCCAGTTCTGGACGTCGGACACCGAGGGTGCCTGGGTGCCCTGCGGTCCCGGGCCCCAGACGTAGATGGTGCCGCGCATGCACTTCCAGTTGCGCACCGCGGCGTCGCGCAGCGCGGCGATCGGGCTCGCGCAGGCCGGGTCGGAGCTGTTGTTGTTGTAGCGGGTGACCCTGCCCTGCATGTCGCTGAGGTTCTGGCCGTGGTTGTCACCGGTCGAGACCATCACGACCTTGAGCAGGTCGGGTGCGGCGGTGGCGGCGTTGCCGGGCAGGTACCAGGTGCGCGGGATCGGGGCCTTGGCGCGGTTGCCGATTTCGATCAGGTTGGCGAACAGGCGCTGCTGCTCGTCGGCCTGCGGGACCTGGACCCGGCTGAGGTCGACCCAGTCCGGATAGAACATGTCGTCGGCGCGCATCAGCGGGCCGCCGCTGTCGGAGAAGTTGTCGTTCTCGACGCCGGCCTGGGCCGGGTTGCCCTGCCGGGTCTGCACGATCGAGCGGGCCAGGTCGTAGGTGAACGCGGACGCGGTGCCGCTGCCCACGGTGCGGGTGGTCACGGCCGGGCCGAGCGGGCTGGTGCCGGTGCGGGTGTACAGGTCCGCGACACGGACCGTGCCGACGCCGCCCGGGACCGTCCACACGTCGGCGGGCCCGTGGTACTGCATGCTCAGTTGGCTGTAGATGCCGGCGCCGGCGGCGGTGCCGCTGTCGACCTTCATGTACTGGTTGGCCTGGAAGCCGCCGGAGGTGCCGAGGCCGAGCAGGCCGGCCAGGGCGGCGCGCGGGTGCATGGCGATCAGGTTGCCGCCCGCGTTGACCCACGTGGTGAGGTCGGCGACCAGTTGCGTCGAGGGGGCGAAGTCGCCGAGCACGACGGTGGTGTAGCCGTTGAGGACGGTCGCGGTGACCGCGCTCGCGTCCTTGACCGCGAACGAGTTGAGGCCCTCGCTGCGCAGGATCTCGGTGTAGTAGCAACTGAACGGGTTGGAGTCGGCCTTGATCACCAGGATCGGGCCGGTGTTGGGCGCGTCGCACGGCGGGGTCGGCGGGGCCTGGCCGGTGGTGAAGGTCCAGGTGGCGTCCGGCATCGCGTTGTCGGATCGGTCCTTGACGCCGCTTACGGTGAGTGTGTACGGGGTGCCGTAGGCCAGTTCGGCGTTCGGCTTGAGGGTGAGCTGGGTCGGTGTGGTCGGGTTGTCGAGTTCGAGCTCGGCGGGCACCGCCGTGCCGTTGCGCTTGAGCTGGAAGTTCAGGCCGGTGGGCTTGAGCGGTTCGCTGAAGGTGACCGAGGGCTGGATGCCGGAGAGCACGCCGTTGGCGTTCGGCGTCGGTGTCATGTCGGTGACGGCGGGGGCGACGGTGTCCTCGGCGTTGGTGCTGAAGACCACGTCCACCCAGTAGTTGCTGCCGTTCCAACTGTCCGTCGGGTAGCTGCTGCCGGCGTTGTACTTGTACACGCCGTTGCCGCCGTCGACGCCGTCGGCCAGGGCCGTGATCATCGAGTTGCCGACGGGTTGGGAGAACGAGGCGGTGTTGGCCGGGTAGTTGCCATTGGGCGCGAAGTAGGACGCGACGTAGGTGACACCGGCGTGCACGGTGATCGGGGTGGGCAGGTCGACGGTCTGCCAGCCGCTGCCGGTGCGGTTCACGTTGGGCACGGTGGCCAGGCGGGTCTGGGTGTTCTTGTCCCACAGGCTGACCGCGTACGGGCCGGTGCTGCCGGTGAGCTTCCAGAACCTGATCGACTTGATCTGGCCGTCGGTGGTGGTGCGGAACTTGACGCCGACCTCGACGCTGTTGTTGTCGGTCTGGTTGGGCGTGCTCGGGCTGACCGGGCCGGTCCAGATGCTGGTTTCCACGGACTGGCTGCTGCCGGTGCCGGTGGTGAAGGACCAGGACTTGGTGGCCATGGTGTTGCCGGCGGCGTCCTTGGCCCCGGTGACCGTGACGGAGTAGCCGGTGGATACCGCGAGTGCCGCGGTGGGCTGGAAGGTCGCGGTGTTGCCGGTGTACGTGGCGGTGCCGGCGACGGCCGGGCCGCCGGTTTGGGTGACCGCCCACTGCACGGTGGCAGGCTGTACCGGCTCGCTGAAGGTGGCGGACAGCGGTGCGGCGGTGGCCACTCCGGTGGCGCTCGCGGCCGGCGTGGTCTGGGTGACCGTGGGCGGCGTGGTGTCGGCACCGGGGACGAAGGAGACGTCCACCCAGTAGTTGCCGGCCTGGTAGGAGTCGGTCGGCATGCCGCCGCCGGGGTTGTAGGTGTAGACGCCGTTGCCCTGGGTGCCGTTGCTCGCCGGGGCGACGAGTTGTTCGACGGTGTGGTCGATCGCGAAGAAGTTGTCGGTGACCGTGTAGCGGCCGCCGGGTGCGACGTAGGAGGCGATGTAGGTGGAGCCGGCGGCGACCGGGATCGGGGTCGCGAAGGTCGCGGTCTGCCAGCCGGAGGCGCTCTCGCCGGTGAAGGTCACCGAGGTCGCGGTGCCGGTCGCGGTGTTCCAGATCCGGCCGGTGTGGGTGCCGGTGTTGCCGGCGTCCTTCCAGAATTTGACCTGGGTGATCGTGCCGTTGCTGTCGGGCTTGAACCGCACTCCCACCTCGACGGCCACCGCGTCGGTGTCGGTCACGGCGCCGGCGGGGGTGGCGCCGGCGAACAGCGAGCACGGACTGCATGGCGCGGCCTGGGCCGCGGTGATCGGTGCGAACAAGGTGAACAGCAACGCGCCGATCGTGGCGAACGCGATGCTCGTCCACGTCGCTCTGCGTGGCCGGTGACCCGATCTGGTCCTGGCACGGGCAGGCTTCATCGAGTTGGTGCTCCTCAATGGCATGACGGTCGGTTCGTGGGGGTCGAAAGGGCTGTGCGGCGCGCCGGATCCGGGGCGCCGTGTCCCTTTGCGAGACCGGCGGCCGGCGGATCGATGTCGATGCCGCCGGCTGCCGGGTCGGTGCCCGGTGTCGGGTCGCTGGGGCCACCCGCACCGCTGTGGGCTAGTTGGTGGTGAAGACGACGTCCACCCAGTAGTTGCTGTCGTTCCAGGTGCTGGTGGGGAAGCCGGTCCCGTAGACGTAGACGCCGTTGCCGCCGACGCTTCCGGACGCGGCGGCCTTGATCGGCCCGGTGCCGGCCGCCGAGGTCAGGCCGCCCTCGGTGGAGGAGTACCGGCCCTGGGGGGCGAAGTACGAGGCCACGTAGGTGGTGTTGGCGGCGATCACGATCGGTTGGGCGAAGTTCACCTGTTGCCAGCCGGAGGCGGTTTCACCGGTGAACGTGGCGGTGGCCAGTGCCGTGCCGGTCGAGGACCACAGCGTCCCGGTGTGCGTGCCGGTGTTGTTGGGGCCCTTGTAGAACCGCAGTCCGGTGATCTTGCCCGGCACCGTGCTGCTGAATTTGACGCCGAGTTGGATGCCGGTGGTGTCGGTGTCGGAGAGCACGGCCGGCGTCGCGGTGGCGGGCCAGATCGTGCAGGACGGATTGCAGGTCGGCGGTGGTGTGCCGCCGGCCGTGGTGAAGGACCACGACCTGGGGGCCATCGGGACGCCTTCGGCGGTTTGTGCGCCGCTGAGGGTGACCGAGTACGACGTGCCCGGTGCCAGGTCGGTGGTGGGATCGAAGGTGGCGGTCCTGGTCCCGGCGTTGTAGCTCGCGGTGCCGGCGACGGTGCTGTTGTCCGACTTCTTGAGCGACCACACGATCGTCGCGGGTTGCACCGCGAGGTCGAAGGTCGCGGCGAGGTTGCCGGCGACCGGGGCGAAGCCCGCGCCCTCCGCCGGGACGATCGTGGTGACCACCGGCGCGGGGCCGGCCGGGCCGGTGTTCGAGGTGGTAAACACCGGGTCGACCCAGAAGTTGGCGTCGTTCCAGGTCGAGGTCGGGAATCCGGTGCCGTAGCGGTACACCCCGTTGCCGCCGGAGGCGTTGCTGGCCGGTGCGGTGAGCGGGCCGCGGATGTGCGCGTTGGTCAGGCCGCCCTGGTCGGCGCTGTATCTGCCGTTGGGTGCCTGGTACGACGCCACGTAGGTGGTGCCGGCGGTCACCGGTACGGGCTGACCGAACGTCACCTCCTGCCAACCGGAGGCGGTTTCACCGGTGAACGTGGCGGTGGCCAGTGCCGTGCCGGTCGAGGACCACAGCGTCCCGGTGTGCGTGCCGGTGTTCGCGGCGTCCTTCCAGAAGCGGATTCCGGTGATGAAGCCGGCCCGATCGGGCTGGAATTTGACGCCGAGTTCGGTGCCGGCGGTGTCCGGGTCGGGCCCGGACGAGGGTTGGTCGGTCGGGGTCCACAGGGTGCATGGGCAGACGACCGGTTGCGGTGGCCCGCCGATGGTGACCGTGACGCCGGCACCGGGGGTCTCGGTCCGGGCGCTGTCGTCGGTGGCCCGGGACTTGATGGTGACCGACCCGCCCGGGCCGGTGGTGAACACGTAGGTCCAGTTCTCCCGCCCGGTGGTGGCCGGGTGCCAGGTGGCGCCGTTGTCCACCGAGACCTCGACGCCGCCGACCTTGCCGCCGGTGTCGGTCGCGGTGCCGGTGACCGTTACGTTGGCGTTGGCGGGCAGGCTGCCCCCGTTGGTGGGGGCGGTGATGGTCGAGACGGGCGGTGTGGTGTCGGTGCTCTTGACCGGCACGACCATGCCGGCCATCAGCGTGCCGGGTTGCACGCCCATGTCGGAGAAGAGGTTGATGGTGGCCTGCTGCATCGCGGTGTCCACGGTGCCGTTGGCGCCGATCCGGTAGACGTCCAGGCCCCAGGCCCATTGCACGGTGCCGGCGCCGAAGACGAGCGCGCCGCTGGGTGCGCGGTAGAGGGTCAGGCTGTGCGTCGAACTGCCGTCGGCGTAGGTCGAACCCTGGTCCTGGAGCACCGACATGCCGGACTTGACCGTGGTCGAGAGCCGGATCAGACCCGCGGGTCGGGCGCCGTTGTCCAGGTCGGAGTCCCATTCGTAGCCCAGGGTTCCGCTTCCGAGAGTGGTTTGTTCGGTGAGGCCGAGGGTGGCCAGGCGGGTGTTGCGCCACAGGCGCAGTCTGCCGTCGGCACCGTTGGCGTACATGTCGGTGGTGCAGCAGTTGACGGTGAAGATGGTGCCGGTGAGGCTGTTCTCCGGTCGGCCGCCGTCACCGGGTGGCGAGAAGCGCGGGTCGCGCCACGTGCCGGTCCACATGGCCGGGCCGAGCGGGTCGATCGACTCGTTGGCGTGGGTGTCCTTGTACGCCACCAGGTTGCGGTGGTCGGGACCGTTGCCGTTGATCCCGCCGTTCTCCCAACGGGTTTTCCAGAACACCTCGTTGCCGGAGAAGAAGGCGAGGTTGACGCCCGCGTCGCGGGCCGCCTCGACGTTGGCCCGTTGCGGGCCGGACCAGTACTCGTCATGACCCACCGACAGGAACACCTTGTGGTTCTTGATCAGTTGGCCGCGTCGATCGCTGTCCACACCGGTCGAGTACGTGACGTCGTAGCCGTTGCGCTCCAGGAAGCGCAACATCGCGAACTCGGCGTTGAACAACGAGTCCGCGGGGTTGTCGGCACGTGTCGTGAACGGCCGGTTGTAGCTGACCTTGTACGCCCGACCCACCGGCTGGCCGGTGTAGAGGTCGTTGCCGCCGTACGCGTTGTACGCCTGCCACGTGGTGTCGGACGCCTGCATCAGCAGCGCCGAGTGCGAGGCGTCGTTGCGGACCACGAAGGGGATGTGGCTCGCGCCCGAAGTACCGTCGGTGCGTGTGGGTTTGGCGATGTAGTAGCCGGACGCCGCGTCGGCGGGTACGGTCCAGGAAGCGGAGTCGGTCCAGTTCGAGCAGTCGATCAGGCCGGTCACCAGATTGTCGGTGTCGCAGTTCGACTGCTGACGCGGGGTCACCGCCGAGGCCGGGATCGTGTAGACCTTGCGGGCGCCGTTGCCGTTGTACCAACCGAGCCGGTAGATGTCGACGCGATAGGAACTCGCGGTGGTGTCGATCCGAAACTTGATCTGGCCACCGGCGTTGACGCTGATGTCGGTGGAGAAGCCCTGGATGGAGCTGCTTCCCGCACCGCTGACGTCCCATTCGGTCCGCGGGTTGCCGGTCTTGCTGTTCTCACAGACGACCGCGTTCGTGACCGGCGCGTCGCACGGTCCCGCGGCTGCCTTCGGTGTGTTCGGTGCCGCGACGATCAGCGCGAGCAACAACGCGATGAGCGTCGGAATCGTTGCTCTGCGCAGCCGCGGCCTGGGCATGTTCATGAGTGTCCCCCACCCCAACTTCGGTGCCCGGGGCGGTGTCCCGGGTCCGAGATAGGGGAAAGTGTGGCGCACGTTCCGGCCTGTTGTCCGGGTTTTGCCCTCTCGTGAAGCGGCCCGTGGGTACAGTGCGGGGGCCGGGGGCGGGTCGGCCTCGGGTCGGACTTGGGGGAGTTCGAAACACCGGCCCTCGCGGGGCTGGTTCCGCACGACGGTCCGGGGGGACTTTGTGAAGGTAGTGATCACCGGCGGCGCCGGCTTCATCGGCTCGAATCTGGCCGCCGCGTTGCAGGACCACGACGTCGTGCGCGACGTGCACGTGGTCGACGACCTGTCCACGGGGTCGCTGGAGAGTCTGGCCGGTCTGAAGGTGACGTTCCATCAGGGATCGATCCTGGAGCCGGAGTTGCTCGACCGGGCGTTCGCGGGCGCGGACGCGGTGGTGCACCTGGCGGCGTTGCCGTCGGTACCGCGGTCGGTGGAGGCGCCGTTGGCCAGCCATCACGCCAACGCGACCGGCACGTTGGAGGTACTGGAGGCGGCGAGGCGGGCCGGGAACATCCACGTGGTGGCCGCGTCCTCGTCCTCGGTGTACGGCGCCAACCGCGAGTTGCCCAAGCGGGAGGACATGCGCACCGCGCCGCTGAGCCCTTACGCGGTCAGCAAGTTGGCCACCGAGTCGTATCTGATCGCCTACGGCAACTGCTACGGCCTGCCGGTGTTGCCGTTTCGCTTCTTCAACGTCTTCGGGCCCGGTCAGCCCGCCGATCACGCCTACGCGGCGGTGATTCCGCGGTTCGTGGACGCGGCGTTGGCGGGTCGGCCGTTGTCGGTGCAGGGCGACGGCGAACAGACGCGGGACTTCACCAACATCGGGAGCGTGTGCGCGGTGCTCACCGACGCGGTGCTGCGCCGGGTGGTCTCGGACATTCCGGTCAACCTGGCGTTCGGCTCCCGGACTTCGTTGAACGCGTTGATCGACTTGTTGACGCAGGTGCTCGGGCATTCGGTCGAGGTCGAGCATGTGCCGCCGCGTCCCGGCGATGTCCGGGATTCGCAGGCGGACGGGTCGCGGCTGCGTGTGCTGTTCCCGACCGCGGAGCCGGTCGAGTTGCGGGACGGGCTCGCGCAGACGGTCGCGTGGTTCCGGTCTCGGCTCAGCTGAGCCGGTCCTCGCGCGGGCGGAGCGGTCGAGCGGGTGAGCCCACCACGGTGACGCCCGCCGGTACGTCGCGGGTGACCACGGCGCCGGCGCCCACCCAGGCGCCCGCGCCCCCCGTCAGCCCATGCAGGACCACCGCGTTTGGTGCCACCGTGGC
>NZ_JBHZAV010000271.1:0-9897 GCF_042754445.1 Embleya sp. NPDC059213 | reverse complement strand
CCCCTAACACCTGGGGCGTTCAGTCCCGCTGCTGGACCTGCTGCAGTTAGTGTTAACCGTGCGCGGGCGGGTCTGCCCGCCCCCGGTCGGCTTGTCGGCTCCCGGCGCGAGCCGGTCACACGGGTATGGGGTCGGTGCGAGAGACGGTGCGACACTCCGAGCGAGATGCTGCGCGCGACAACGATCCGCAGGGCGGACGGAACGGCGCGCGCGACGACGACTACGAACCGGCCGGCCCGATCCTGGTGCGGATGGCGAGCCGGCGGCACGCCGGGCACGACGCCGGCCCCGATCACGCCGAGCCGGATCCGGGCACGGCCGACGCGGACACCCCCGCAGGGCTGCGCCGGATCGCCGCCGACCCGCTGTTCCGCGAGGCCGTGCAGGTCGCCAGCGGCAGCCTGGCCGCGGCGCTGGACCGCCTCGACGCGGGCGTGGACCTCGGCCCGAAACGGCTGACCGGCACCGCCCTGTCGGTGACCCGGTACGCGCTGCGGATGACCGGCCGCCCGACCCCGTTCGGCCTGTTCGCGGGCGTGGCCACGGCCCACCTGGGACCGACCGCGCGGGTGCGCGTGCAGGGCCCCGATGCCAAGGCCGTGCGACTGGACGGCGGTCGGCTGCACGAACAGGTCCGGGCCTGGCTCGCCGCGCCGGAGGTGCGCCGGCGTGTCGACGTGGTGCTCAACGACCTGTGCCGGGTCCGGGACGGCCGACTGGTGCTGTCCGGGCCCGAGCAGGAGATCTCGGTACGGTACAGCGCACCGGTCGCGCACGTCTGCGCCGCCGTGACCCACCCGCTCCCGTACGAAAGGGTGCTCGATCGCGCCGCCGAGGCGTTCCCCGAGGCACCTCGGGATCGGCTCGACGCCCTGGTCGCCCAACTGCTCCGGCACGGCTTCCTGCTCAGTTCGATCACCCCGCACCGACTGGACGAGGCGCTGCTCGACCGGATCGACGAAGCGATCGAGGAACTCCCCGGCGCGACAGAGGAGTTCCGGTCGACCAGGGCCGCCGTGCGCGAGTACGAGAAGGCCCGCCCCGGCGAGGGTGCCCAGTCCTGGCACCGGTTGATGAAGCTGGTCGATCCACGGGCCGACGCCGCCCATCCGCCGGTCCAGGTGGATCTTCGGATGGCCGCCGACATCGTGCTGCCGCAGGCGGTCGGCGACGAGGTGAGCGCCTACGCCGGCGCGATGTGGGCGCTGTCCGACGCGTGGGTCACCCACGCGCACATGCGCGACTACCGGAACCGGTTCATCGAGCGGTACGGCACCGCGGGGGCGGTCCCACTGGCCGAACTCGTGGACGCGCACCGGGGCCTGGGCTTCCCCGCCGGGTACGACGAACGCCTGACCGCGGGCGAACAACCGGTGACCGAATATCGGCCCGGCCGCGACCGGCGCACGCTGACCGCGGAACTGGTCCAGGACGCGCTGCTGCGCGACGATCGCGAACTGCGGCTCACCCCGGAGCTGATCGACCGGCTGGCCGGCACCGCGCAGCCCGAGGGCGACGAGCCCGCCGAGCCGCCGAACTCGCTCGAACTGTGCTTCCAACTCCTGGCCGACGATGCCGCCGCCCTCGATCAGGGCCGCTTCCGCCTGGCCGGCACCCCACACGCCGGCTCCTGGTCGGCCGGCGCGATGACCGGCCGCTTCGCCGAACTGACGGACAGCACACAGGAGTTGGCCACACTCGTCGCAGCCGCGGCGGATCCCGACGCGGTGGCCGCCCAGGTCTCCTTCGCACCATACGCCGCACGCGCGTTGAACATGGCCCAGGTGCCGCGCCTGCTGCTGTACGAAATCCCGATCGGGGTGTACGCCGACCGGCGCGATCCGTCCTGCCTGGACTGGCGCGAACTGCTCGTGCGGGTCGATCCGGCCGGTCTGAAACTGACGCTGCCCGGGACCGGGCAGCGGGTGTTGCCGGTGGTCCCGCACATGGTGGCCCTCGATCGCGAGGCGCCCAAGGTGGTCCGGCTGATGGTGGACATCGTCTTCGGGCGGGCCCGCACCTGGACCGGCTGGGACTGGGCCGGGCTGGAGGCCCTCCCGCAACTGCCGCGGGTGACCTTCGGCCGGGTGGTCGCCGCGCCCCGACGCTGGGCCCCGGACCACGCGATGCGCACCGCCGCGGCGGAACCGCGGGAGTTCGACCGCGCGCTGCGCGAGTGGAGCGATCGCTTCGACGTGCCGGACCGGGTGCAACTGGTGCGCTGGGACCGCGCGTACTGCCTCGATCTGGACACACCGTGGCACCGCACCCTGCTGCGCCACGAGGTGCGCAAGGGCCGGGTGGCCCTGTTCGAGGACCTGACCGAGCACGGGCGCGGCTTCGGCTGGGCCGGCGGCTACAGCACGGAGCTGGTCTTCCCGATGACCCGGCGCTCCCGGGCCCGGGTCACCCCCGCGCCCGCGCCGGCGGCAGCGGCGCGCACCGCCGCCCCGGCGCCCGGTCCGGCGACCTACCATCTGCCGGGCGAGGACTGGCTGTTCGCGAAGTTGTACGCGACGCCCGACACGCACGACGAGCTGCTCCGGGTCCGCCTGCCCGCGCTGCTCGCCGACATCGGCGAGCACGTCGACCGCTGGTTCTTCATGCGCTACCGGGACCCCGAGCCGCATCTGCGGGTCCGCCTGCACGGCGACCCGGCCGCGTTGCGCGAACGGGTGCTGCCCGAACTGGTCCGACACGTGCGGGCGATGCGCGAGGCGGGCACGATCCGCACGATGGCGCTGGACGTCTACGAGCCGGAAACCGAGCGGTACGGCGGGCCGGACGCGCTGGCCGCCGCCGAGCGGATGTTCGCGCTGGACAGCAGGTCGGCGATCGCCCAACTGGGCCTGCGGGCGCGTGGCGGGCTCGACGTGCCGAACGAGGTGCTGATCGCGGTCGACCACGCGCTGCTGCTGGAGAGCCTGGGCGACTGGGACTGGTGCTCCTGGGTCGAGTACGCGTTCGCCAAGCGCCCGACCGGGACCGGGTTCCGCCGACACCGCGCGCTGGTGCGGGAGCTGATCCGCCCCGGACACACGGCGGCGGCGGCCGGTGACCGGCTGGGCATGCCGGCCCTGGCCGAATTGTGGTCGCACGCACCGGAGACGCGCGCCTACGGCACGATCGTGTTGTCCGACGCGGGCCGTCGACCCGCGGGCAGCGCGCACGAGAACGCCGTCCTCGCACTGCTGCACATGCAGCACAACCGGCTGCTCGGCATCGACCGGGCGAGCGAACAGCGCGGCTACGACATCCTGCGCGGCATCGCGAGCGACCATCTGGGCCGGCTGGCGCACGCGCCGAAACCGCAACTCCACGACGAGGACGGGGATGGGCATGGCCGACACGGCTGAGCAGGCGACCGACACGGTCGTACCGCGCCACGCCGATCGGGCCCGCACGATCGTGGCCCGCGTGCTGGATCGACTGGCCGACCCGGCGGGCGTCGTCGCCGACACCAACGCGGCGGCGGTGGCGGCCGGGGCCGACGCGGGGACCCCGGTCTGGGCCGACCTGTCGCTGTCCGGCGGCTACCCGGGGGTCTCCCTGGCGTTCAGCGGCACCGCCCCGCGCGGCCCCGAACACCCCGTCCGCGCCCACGCCTACCTGGTCCGGGCGATGGCGGCACTGGCCCGCGAGCGGTTTCCGGCCGGCGGCGTCTTCGACGGCCCCGGCGCGGTCGCGGTCGCCACGCTGGTCGCGCACCACGCCACCGGCGGGTACGTGTCCGCCCTGGCCCGGCTGGACGAGCATCAGCGCCGGGTGGTGCAGGCCACCCTGCCCCGGCCGCGGATCGACGAGCCGCTGCCCACGAACGGCGAGTTCGAGACCGTGCGCGGGCTGAGCGGCATCGGCCGGTATCTGCTGGCACGCGTCGAGGACGACACCGGCGGCGCGGCCTGCGCCGACGAATTGCGGACGGTGTTGTCCCACCTGACCGCGCTGGCCGACGGCGAGATCACCCACCGCGGGCGCAAGGTGCCGCGCTGGTGGACCCTGGCCGCGCCCAAACTGGGCCAGGAGGCCGAGTTGCCGGACGGCCACCTCAACCTGGGCCTGTCGCACGGCGTCGCCGGACCACTGGCGCTGCTCGCACTCGCCTGGCGCGCGGGCGTCCGGGTGCCGGGGCAGCGCGCGGCGATCGAGAGTCTGGTCGCGTTGCTCGCCGAGTGCGCCGTTCCCGACGGGGACGCGCTGTGGTGGCCGCCCGTGCGCACGCTCGACGAATGGGCGGCCGGCCCCGATCCGGATGCCCAGGCGCCCCGCCCGTCCTGGTGCTACGGCGTCCCCGGCGTGTCCCGGGCGATCCAGTCGGCCGCGCTCGCGCTCGATCGGCCGGACTGGCACGAGTTGACCCGTCGTTCGTTGACCGGCCTGCTCGACACCCCGATCGCCGACTGGGGCATCGACGACGCGGCGCTGTGCCACGGCTGGGGCGGGATGCTGCACCTGCTCGGCCTGCTGGGCGAACACCTGGACGACGCCCGACTCCCGCTCGTCCGGGACGAGTTGGCCGCGCTGGTGCTGGACCAGTATCACGACGCGTACCGCTTCGGCTTCCGCACCACGATGACCGACCTGCCGCAGGGCACGGACGTACCGGCCTTCCTGGAGGGCGCGGCGGGCATCGCACTGGCCCTGGACGCGTACGCCGAGGGTCGCGCGACGGCGGGTTGGGATCTGGCGCTGCTGGTGGCGTGATCCCGGCCCGTTCGGTCGACGGGGGTCAAAACGCGGCCGGTTCCGAGTACGTTCCCCTGCCATGAACTCTTCCGGCGGCAGACCGGCCGCCTCCCCCGAATCCGCGCAACGCCCGCACTCCCGCGGTGCGTTGCCCTCCGTCCGCCGGCCCGGACCCGGGCTCCTGATCGTGTTGCTCGCGCTCCTGGCCGCCCTCGTCCCCTCGACCGCCTCCGGCACGGCAACCGCGGCACCCCTCACCGCCGCGGCGCAACGTTGGGGCAACGACCGGCTCGACCAGGTCACTTCGTTGACCACGCACAACTCGTTCACCAACTACGAGGACTCGCGGTGGTCCTCGGTCAACCAGTCCGAGTCGGTGCGCGGGCAGTTGGACCGGGGTGTACGCGGGCTGATGCTCGACACGCACTGGTACGAGCACAGCACCGGTCTGTGCGTCATCAGCTTCGGCAGCGACTGCTACCCCAGTGACGTGTATCTGTGTCACGGGGACTGCAAGGGGTTCGCCGGGGTGACCTACGCCCTGCCTCGGCAGAGCTTCGCCGGGACGATGCAGACCGTGGTCGACTTCCTGAACGCGAATCCGCTGGAGGTGGTGACCGTGTTCCTGGAGGACTACGTCGATACCGCACAGCTCCAACGCTCGCTCGATCGGGTGCGCGGACTGCCCGAGCTGCTGTTTCGCCCGGACACCGCTGGCGTGCGGGACAACGGCTGGCCTCGGGTGGCGGACATGGTCACCGCGAACAAGCGCCTGCTGCTGTTCTCCGACAAGCCCGGCAAGGAGGGCCTGGGCGTGATGTACGACCGGGACTGGACCGTGCAGAACTACTGGAGCCTGGGCGACCTGGGCAATGACCTGGCCTGCACCAGCCGGTGGTCCGACATCCCGCTGAACCGGACCGAACCCGGTTTTCGCCGGTTGTTCGCGATGAGCCACTTCCGCAATGTGCCGACGATCGGCACCGCCGCCCTGGACAACGGGAGCAAGCTGCGCAATCGCATCGCACAACAGTGCGCGACGGCGGCGGGACGGAACCCGAACTTCGTCGCGGTGGACTTCCACCGGCAATCCGACGGGAGCGGGCACAGCCCGGCGTCGATCGTGGCGGAGTTGAACGGGGGCTGACGGGCGGGGCGCGGTGCGGCGGCCCGGGGCAGGGGCTCGGAGCAGGAGCTCCGGGCGGGGGCTCCGGGCCGGTCGGTCCGCCGTCGGAACGCTCCGTGGGACCCGCGGGGCGTTCCGATCCGGCACCCCGGTCGGACCGCCCCGCACGGGCGGTCCGACCATCGCATCCGACCGGGTTGGTCCTCAGGCGCGCTTGGCGGTGCGAGCGCTCGTCGTGCGCTTGGCGGCCGTCTTGCGACCGGGCGTGCTGCGGGTGGTGGGCGTCTTGGAGGCGGCCTTCTTGGCGGTGGTCTTGGCCGCGGTCGTCTTCGCCGTGGTCTTCTTCGCGGTGGTCTTCTTGGCCGCCGTCGACTTGGCGGCGGTGGTCTTCTTCGCGGCGGTGGTCTTCGCGACGGCCTTCTTCGCCGTGGTCTTGCGGGCCGGGGCAGCCGTCTTGGCCGCCGTGGCCCGGGTCGTCGCCTTCTTCGCGGTGGCCTTCTTGGTCGCCGCCTTCTTCGCGGTGGTCTTCTTGGCCGCGGCCTTCTTGCCCGCGACGGTGCCGCCACCGGTCACCGTGCCCGGCGAAGCCTTCTTGATCGCGGTCTCGCCACGGGTCAGCTTCTTGGTGCCGCCGGTGAGGTCCTTGAAGCCCTGGCCGGGGCGGAAGCGCGGCACCGAGGTCTTCTTGACCCGAACCCGTTCGCCCGTCTGAGGGTTACGGGCGTACCGAGCGGCACGCTCGACCTTCTCGAACGAGCCGAAGCCGGTGACCGAGACCCGGTCCCCGGCGACGACCGAGCGGATGATCGTGTCCAGAACCGCGTCGACCGCTTCCTCGGCCGCGGCCCGACCGCCGAGCTTGTCGGCGATGGCTTCGACGAGTTGTGCCTTGTTCATGAGATGCCTTTCGTGGTGCGGGGGTACCGATCGCTTTCGACCGGCCGGACCATCCGACCGATCGGGTCGAACGCCGTTGCGCCAGTACCCATTTCCATGACTGTAACTCTCCGTCACACGGGGGGCATTTCGAACCGCGAGAAAGACGCGCCCGAAACACCCCCTTGGATCAACGACGAGAGCCCACGCGGGGATCCGCGAAACACGCGACAAATCCTCCTGTCCGGTCCCGATGTTGACCGACCGAAGGGCGGTTTCCCCTTGTGGCGCAAGGCCCGAGGCGCTCGGAGCGGGTCCGCCGCCGCGACCCGGCCGGGGCCGCCGGGGGCCGCCGCGGGTGCGGTAATCGGGAAATACTCGCCGACGCCGGCTTCCGCCGAACGGATTTCGAACCTTCGGCGTGGCAACGTCCGTTCATGGACGTGATCCGCGCCCCGGGCGGCCGGCAACTCATCGCATCCGACCCACAATCGCCCGCCCGTCCGGCGCCCCGACCACCCCCGGCCCGCGGGGCGGCACGGCGGCGCCGCCCGAACCGGGCTCGGCACCTCGATCCCCGCCGGCACAACGCCCCCACCGGGCCGTTGACGTGCACGAACGCCCCCGAAGCCGACCGGCGGTTCCGCCGCCGGCAGCCGGGCCGCGCGCGGACTCGGGGCGCTCTTCGCGGGTTCTCGTGGCCCGGACCCGCCCCGTGCCCCGGGCGAATCCGGCCACCGCGTGCCGGCCACGAGCCGACCCGCGCCCGCCGATTCGGTTGCGCAGCGTGATGAACTGCTCGCCGGATTTTCCGGCTCTCGGCGCCGCCGAATCGACGAGATCGCCGAGCGGTTCCGAAATCACCCGAATGGTCGCGACCCGAACGATCCGCACGCCCGGCCGGCCGGCTTCGTGACCGCCCGACGGCCGGTGGAGAACTCGGAGAAGGTGCGCGCCTGTTGCCGCGCCGGCGCGGGACGCACGAAGCCGGCCCGACGGCAACCCGGAGGCGCGGCGTGCGCGTTCGTTCGATCGGCGCGGAGCAGCGGGCAACCAGCCGCCCGGCGTCCGCCGTCGGCTACGTCTCGTCCGGTCGGCCGCCGGGCCAATCCAGCTTGAGCTGTTGCAGCTTCGGCAACCGGGCGACCACGAGGTCGTAGGAGTCCTCGATCAGGTCCCGCACCATCGTCTCCGGCAGCGAGCCGTCCAGGGTCACCGTGTTCCAGTGCCGCTTGCTCAGGTGGTAGCCGGGGACGATCGCCGGGTGCTCGGCGCGCAGCCGGATCGCGAGTTCCGGGT
Source organism: Embleya sp. NPDC059213 (assembly GCF_042754445.1). Lineage (NCBI taxonomy): Bacteria > Bacillati > Actinomycetota > Actinomycetes > Kitasatosporales > Streptomycetaceae > Embleya > Embleya sp. NPDC059213. The sequence goes on along the minus strand of NZ_JBHZAV010000271.1, from coordinate 1,910 downwards.
CGCACTTCAGGCTCACCCGCAACGGCGGCGCATCGGTCAGCGTCGAGAAGGCGAAGATCTTCCCGCCCACCTTGAACGTCGACAGGTCCGGATTCCGCCCGAACGGAAACTCCTCCACCGCCCCGTTGAACCCGAGACACATGCCCCGAAGTCGCTCGGCCCCCATCCCCGCCAACCCCTGCGCATCGACCATCCCGCCAGTATGCCCATCCCGAAAGCCGACCCCCGCGGGCGAGGTCCCCGGCCGCCGTCCGCATCGTCGATCCGGGTCGACCCGAGCCGAGCGCTGCGCCCGACGGCGCCTCGTGCGTCGGGGCTCAGCTTGATGAACCTCCACAGCCGCATCCCGGCCCGTCGCGGCATCCTCGCGTCCGTCCCGCGCACCCTCCCTCGCAGGCTGGAATTCGCCCTCCTACCAGGCACTTCACCACAGCCATACGTGAGCGTATGGATACGCAAAGTGTCCGTACAAACGTCACCTTCAGCCACAAAGAGGACTTCTGTCGATCCGTAACCGGAACCGGGCCTTCGACTTGACGCCGGTACGACAACCCCATGATCGTGTTCCGGCCGCCGGTGTTCCACGAAGAACTCTCGACGGAACCGGCCGGACAACCCTCATGCGGAAGGGCTACCGATGGGCCGATTTTGGAATCTCAAGACGCAGAAATCATCCGACGAAATCTCGCGGTCGTCGCCCCCCGGGCCGCGGATGTCACGTCCCACTTCTACGCGCTGCTGTTCCTGCGCCGCCCCGACCTGCGCGACCTGTTCCCCCCGGCGATGGACGTCCAGCGCGACCGTCTGCTGCACGCGCTGATCCGTATCGTGGGCGACCTGGAGAATGCTCCGGCGCTCAGCGGTTTCCTCGGCCAACTCGGCCGTGACCATCGCAAGTTCGATGTCGTCGCCGAACACTACGACCTGGTCGGCGAGTGCCTGGTCGCCGCGCTCGCCCGATTCAGCGGCGACACCTGGAGCGACGCGGTCCACAACGCCTGGGTGCGCGCGTACGGCGCCGCCGCGGGCATCATGGTCGGCGCGGCCGACGAGGACGCGCTGACCAACCCCCCACACTGGACCGCGGAAATCGTCTCGCACGACAAGCCCGCCGACGACATCGCCGTGGTCACCGTGCGCCCCGACCTGGCGTTCCCCTACCGGGCGGGCCAGTACACGTTCCTGGAGACCCCGTGGTGGCCGCGGGTGTGGCGGGCGTACTCGATCGCCAACGCGCCCGACCCGAACGGCCTGCTCACCTTCCACGTGCGCTCGGTGCCCGCGGGCTGGGTCAGCAACGCGCTGGTGCACAAGGCCAAGCCGGGCGATCGCGTCAAACTGGGCGCCGCGATGGGCGAGATGGTCGTGGACCACCTGGCGCCCAATCCGGTGTTGTGCGTGGCGGGCGGTACCGGACTGGCGCCGCTGAAGGCGATGGTCGAGGAACTGGCCTACTACGGCACCGATCGCTTCGTCGACCTGTTCTACGGCGCCAGCGCGCACAGCGGGCTGTACGGCCTGGAGGACCTGCTGCGGCTGTCCCAGCGGGTGTCCTGGCTGCGCGTACGGCCGGCGCTCGACGACCTGACCCTGGCCGGCATCAGCGGCGGGGTCTCCGACGTGGTCCGGGAGTACGGGCCCCGCTACGACTGCGACGCGTATCTGAGCGGTCCGCCCGCGATGGTGCTGGACAGTGCCCGCGTGCTGCGCCGACTCGGCCTGAGCAAACGACAGATCCACCACGACCCGGTCGTCGGCGCGTACACCGCCGACGACGCGGCCCAGCCGCCCACCCCGGTGCCCGCGGATGCCCCGGGCTGAGCCGGCGGGCCGCCGCCGGCCCGTACCCCCCACCAGACTCGAAACAGGCTCCCGCGACCCGCGGTCGCAGCGCCGAGCCGGTACCCAGG